>CAZZJE010000409.1:0-2167 GCA_964654295.1 uncultured bacterium
CGGAGATTATCAAACAAATTTTTTTCCTGAAATTTTGAAAATCTTTGAAGATCAAGGAAGTGACGTTAGGCAAAAAGCTAATCTACTTGATATGTTGATTGGAGAAGGTCACCAAAACTATCCTCTTAATGTTCACCAGTTTAAGTACGAATTTAATTTCGATATACGTGAGCAATTCTGGAAAGCCATGCAGTGTAAAGCTGTTCAGCCTGTACTATATGTTGAACGTATCCATTCTTGCAAAGTGGTTGAAATTTATAATGGGTCTGCTGATTTTCTAAGAGAATATACATTAGAAGAGACCTCTTCTCCTGTAAACGAACATGTTTTCATCGATCGTAATAATGAGGTTGTCCTCTTTTTGGCAGAAAAAGAGAAAATCGCAACCGTGAACCGTATCATCAGTGATGGATATAAAATCTACTTCCTAGGCAGCTATTTTAACAATGTTGCCGAGATGAAAGAATCTGATTTTCAAGAAGATATGCAAAAAATGTTTCAAAAAATGTTGCAGTCGATCCGGGAAGGAAAGGTGGAAGAATTTTATAACCAATATGTCTCTCCTCTTGACTCCCAGCAGCATTCCCTTAGATAAGAGATCCTCTGGCAAAAACTAACATAAAAAACTAAATCGTTTATTTAATAGTGTTTTTAAAAAAATTATTTAATAATTGAATTGTGGGTTTATTTATTGTTAGTTGAGGGTCTTTATGAAAAATATTTCTCTTATTAAAAAATTAGGTTTTGGATTGTTATTGCTTCCAATCGCTTATTCAATGCATTTGACCGCAGCCTCTGATTCTTTGATTGCGAGAGGTGGGCATGGTGGTGGTGGGCATGAAGAACATGAAAACTATCATGGCAATCAAAGTTGGAATCATAATAACAACGAAAATTGGCATCATAATTATAATGATAATTATCGCAGGAATGATAATCCCTACAACAGAAACGCTTATAACAGAAATGCTTACAACAGGAATGCACGAAGTTGGGATAATGGATTAATGGAAGGTGAAGCACTTCAAAATTCTCAAAGTCCCGAAGTCATTTACGTTGATCCAAACAGTGGCTATAACAGCAATGGTTCCTATTACAATAATGGCCTCTATTATGGACCTAATAGTGACGTCTTTAAGGATTAGTGCTTTTAATTTAGAGTATCAAAGAAAAGGCGCTTAAGGCTGATTTTGTAGTGCGGCGACTTGTTCCTGCAGATTGACAAGTCGCCGAACTCCACATATTCTTTACTTTAAATACTTCTCAAACCAATCTAGATTACTTTTCATTGCATCTCGGATCATATTGGGATCTGGAAGACGATGTCCCATGCCAGGATAGATAAGCAGAGTGACCTCTTTCCCACTTCGTTTGAGAGCATGGTAGAATTCATAAGCTTGAGTCACTGAAACGCGTTGATCTTCTGTTCCATGTTGGATTAAGCAGGGCGTCCTAATTGTCTGAGCGTAGAAAATGGCGGATTTGGAAATATAGTTATCTAAATAATCCAGGAAGTCTCCCATATACTCGCCCATGAAGCGACTCAAGTCTGTCGTTCCGACCATGCTAATGAGATTATAGAGCCCGGCTCCCATGGAAGCCGCTTTAAAGCGAGAAGTCTGAGAAACAGCCCAACTCGTCATAAAGCCGCCATAGCTCCACCCCATAATGCCTAGACGTTCTGGGTCAACTATTCCTTTTGCAATGAGATCATCCACACCGGTCATGATGTCTTGATAATCCATGCCGCCCCAGTCAAAATAATTTGCACAGCGAAACGCTCTTCCATATCCTGTAGAGCCTCTTGGATTAGGCCTAAAAATCATAAAGCCGGCATCGGCAAAAGCAGCCAGGGGATAGGGATAGGGCGTTCCAATAAATGATTCATCAAAAAAAGCCATAGGGCCGCCATGAATGACAACGAGGAGAGGATAGGCCTGTTTAGGAGTGTAGTGAGTCGGATAAGTGAGAAGCCCTTCAATCTTTTGTCCATCAGACGATTTCCAAGTGGCCACTTCCGTTTTAGTTTCTGGATAAAGTAATAGAGGCGCATTGAGATTAGAAACTTGCCGAGACAAGTAGAGAAAGTGCCATCGTACGTATTAGGTGTCTCATGGAGATTCTTTGCTTTAACAGATTTATTTTTAAAAGTGTTTAGAACTGATTC
>CAZZJE010000410.1:0-2151 GCA_964654295.1 uncultured bacterium
GTAAGATTTAGAGGCATTGTGCCTGCCCGTTGGGCCTCATAACACAACAATTTTGCAATTACCTCTAAAGCCTACGCTACAATTTTAACTCACTAATTGCGCTTCGACGACAATGCGATAGTTTAAGTTCTTCTCTTTGTCATCTTCAATAAACAGCTCTACCGTTGTATCAGGCAAAATTTTACCTTCTAGAACGGCTTTAGAAAGCATGTTTGTAACCTTGTTTTGGATGAGACGCTTAAGCGGCCGCGCACCAAAGTAGGGGTCATAACCCTCCTCACTGAGCTGATCAACAACCTCTTTATCCCAAACCAGCTTAACTTTGCGATCTGCCAAGCGCTCCGAGAGACGTTTAAGCTGAATGTCGACAATTTTATGCATGTCTTCTTTTCTTAAAGGTAAGAAGGGGAGGGTGTCGTCCAAACGGTTCAAAAACTCAGGTCTAAAATGCGCTTTTAAGATCGGATCTAAAATTGCCATAATGGCATCTTTAGAGAGCTTGCCATGCGACAGCTCCATCCGCTCCAGCAACTTATCCGAGCCAAGGTTTGAGGTCATGATAAAGAGTGCATTGCGGCAATTAACCGTCCTGCCTTTACTATCAGTTAAACGCCCATCGTCAAATACCTGAAGCAGGATATTAAAGATTTCTGGATTTGCTTTTTCAATCTCATCAAAAAGCACCACGGAATAGGGACGTCTTCTCAGCTGCTCAGTCAGCTGTCCCCCTTCGTCATAGCCAACATAACCTGGAGGAGAGCCGATTAATTTAGAGACACTATGCTTCTCCATATACTCAGTCATATCCAGGCGAATCAGCGCCTCTTCTTGGTCGAAAAGCTGCACAGCTAACGCCTTGCATAGCTCTGTTTTTCCCACTCCTGTTGGCCCTAAAAAGAGGAAAACTCCCATCGGTCTAGAGGGGTCACTTAAACCCGATCGTGAACGTCTTATCGCCTCACTGACAGCGCTGACTGCATACTCTTGCCCGACGACGCGTCTGCTCAACTCATCTTCTAGATGCAACAGCCTTTCCGATTCACCTTCCATCATTTTATGCACGGGAATGCCCGTCCATTTTGAAACAATATGGGCAATCAACTGCTCATCCACCTCTTCTTGCAACATGCGATTAGGCTTGCTCTGCAACTTTTTCTCGGTCTCATCGATTTCACGCTGCAGCTTTGGAATGATATTATAACGCAGTTCCGCAACCTTATTATAATCAGCCTGACGCTCATACTCCTCTTCTTGAAAGCGATGGCGCTCAAGCTGATCTTTCTTCTGCTTTAAAGAGTCGATTACCTGTTTCTCTTCATCCCACTGATGCTTGAGCAGAGATAGCTCTTCTTTAATCTGAGCAATGCGCTTTTCTAACTCATCGGCTTCTGCTTTAGATGTTGGCGTATTTTCTCGACGCAACGCCTCCTGCTCGACAATAAGCCCCGCCAGCTCACGCTCCTTTCGGTCGATAGGCAGCGGGCGGCTACCTAGCTGCATGCGTATCAAGCTAGCAGCTTCATCGATTAGGTCGATCGCTTTGTCTGGCAGATGGCGGTCTGTAATGTAACGATGTGATAAGAAGACCGCAGCGTGAAGTGCCGACTCTGTAATCCTAACTCCATGGAAGATCTCATAACGCTCTCTCAAGCCTCTTAAAATAGCAATCGAGTCTTCTAAAGAGGGTTCTTTCACCAAAACAGGCTGAAAGCGTCTTTCTAAGGCCGCATCTTTTTCAATATGCTTCTGATACTCATTTAAAGTTGTTGCACCAATACAGTGGAGTGCTCCTCTTGCCAGAGCGGGCTTTAATAAATTGGCCGCATCCATCGCTCCTTCTGCTGCACCAGCACCGACAAGAGTGTGTACTTCATCAATAAAAAGAATGATGCGCCCCTCATTCTTCTCGACATCTTGCAAAATGCCCTTTAAACGCTCTTCAAACTCTCCACGATACTTTGTCCCAGCAATCAAACTTCCCATGTCCAGCGCCAAAAGCTGCTTGTTTTTCAGCGAGTCGGGCACATCATTTTGAATAATGCGATGGGCTAACCCTTCGGCGATTGCTGTTTTTCCAACGCCCGGATCGCCAATCAGCATCGGATTGTTCTTCGTGCGGCGGCTTAATACCTGCATGGTGCGATGAATCTC
>CAZZJE010000411.1:0-2142 GCA_964654295.1 uncultured bacterium
TTGTCTGGTCGAAAAGATATGGATGACTCGGGACATTTGCAAGATATTGAGAATTGCCTGTACTTTAGCTGTCGGCTCTGCCAGCATAATATCGCCACCTAAACTGCGGGCAAGACGCATGCAGGAGAGGATTGCTCCAATTCCCGAGCTATCAATAAAACCAAGATGCCTTAAATCTAAAACGATGTAGGAGCGCTCTTTTAATAGAGCGCGTAGCTCTTCTCTAAAAACCGTTCCATTGTGCGCGTCGATGATGGGGTCCAAAACCGTTGCCACTAAAACAGGGTCTTCATTTTCTACACGTAACGTCATGTTTAATTACCTACCTTGTGTTTAATGGATTGCAACATAGCACAAATTTTTTTCTGGATAAAAGGAGAAGTTTGCAAATTGTCATCTTAACGTTTTCAAATAATTTTCTAAGCTGCTACACCTAAATTTTCTTAAAATTTAGAGAGCGTTCTATGGGATGGAAATATAATTTGGATAGTTTGCCGCTTTATGAAGAGATGTATGCCCAATATCAACACTCACCTCATTCCGTAGACCGTTCGTGGTGGGAATTTTTTGAACAGCTCGATCAAACCTCATTTGAACATAAAATCGCAAGTGCACCCGCTCACCTCCTCTCCTCCAGAGAATCTGTCAATGATTCCAATGCTAAGTTAAGTGCTTTAGTTAATGCCTATCGAGCTTATGGGCATTTAGCAGTCGAAGTTAATCCGATTGCAACCGTAAAACCTCACGAGCTTGCGATCTTAAAGCCTGAAAATTACGGATTTACTGCTGAAGAACTAGATGTCTCTTTACCGACTTTGGGTCTATTGCCTTCTAAACAAGCTCCTCTTAGACAAATTATAGAAGCTCTAAAACAGACCTACTGCCATCGTATCGGCATCGAATATATGGATTTGCAGAGCCCTGAACTAGAGGCGTGGCTCCAAAAACAGATTGAACCGACACAATTTAAACCCTCTTTGTCTATTGATCAGAAGCGTCTCATTTTACACCACCTCAATCGTTCTGAACTCTTCGAATTATTTCTGCATACAAAATACACGGGACAAAAACGCTTTTCCTTAGAAGGCGGTGAGACACTTATCCCTATGCTAGAGAGCGCTATCGAGAGCAGCGCAGCCTTAGGTGCTAAAGAGGTTGTCATTGGAATGGCGCATCGAGGTCGCCTCAATGTGCTCAGCAATATTTTACAAAAGTCTTATTCCGATATCTTCTCAGAATTTGAAGAGGGTTATATCCCTAACTCGTTTGAAGGAAGTGGCGACGTCAAATATCACAAAGGCTTCTCAGCACAAGTAAAAACATCTGAAGGTAAAACTGTTGCCATCATTCTCACTCCAAATCCGAGTCATTTAGAAGCGGTTGATTCAATTGTTGAAGGGGTCACAAGAGCGAAACAGAAATTATTGGGCGATCCCAAACAGACTAAAAATGAAGTTATTCCGATTTTGATTCACGGCGACGCTTCTGTAGCAGGACAGGGGATTGTCTACGAAACACTTCAGTTTTCTCGTCTTCCAGGTTATGCCACAGGAGGAACACTTCACCTAGTCATCAATAACCATGTCGGCTTTACAACTCATCCCCGTGAGGGACGCTCTACCCGCTACTGTACAGATATTGCTAGAGCATTTGGTGCTCCCGTCTTTCATGTGAATGCAGAGGATCCAGAAAGCTGTGTTTATGTGATGAATTTAGCTGTTGCGCTTCGACACAAATTTGGTTGCGATGTCTTCATCGATATCAACTGCTACCGTAAATTTGGACATAATGAGAGCGATGAACCCGCTTTTACTCAACCTCTCGAATACCAAATTATTCGAGCGAAACAGCCGATTCGGGAAATCTATCGCGATGACTTGGTGCATCAAGGTGTTGTGGAGCGTGCCATGGCTCAAGCTCTTGAAGAGGAGTTCAGACAAGCTCTTGCTCGTCATCTAGAGCAGGCCAAAGCTCAATCTAAATCACAAACTCATGATCCTAACCACAAAATTGCCAAACATAAATCGAACGAAGAGATTTTTAACCCTGTAGCAACAGGCGTTGCCATAGAAACCTTACGTGAGATCGCCAAAAGGGCTTGTTCTATTCCTCAAGACTTTACGCCCCATCCCAAGATTAAAC
>CAZZJE010000412.1:0-2137 GCA_964654295.1 uncultured bacterium
GAGGTATTTGGCATTGATCCAAAAACCTATGTATAATTTTCAGGGAAATTAGGATCTAAAACAAACAACTCTCGGCTATCCTTTTTAAATTTATTCTGGGTTTGATTGAATGAAGAATCGTTGAAACTGTCGAGATTTACGCAGGGTCTTTTAATTCGATTGTACCACCAAATCGCAACAGCATCTCTTTCGGCAAGTTCTAGAAGAGCATACAAAAAAGCCTCTTCTAAGGAATTTCCACTTGCACATCCATTACTATTTCCAGGACACATTTTTACATCATTTTCGTACGGATAAGACAGATAACAGTAGGATGAAGGGATATAACGAAAGCGATTGTGTGTCATTGAATACACGGCTGTCCAACCGATTGCAGACCCATCATAGCGTTCAGGGATTTTGTTAAATCCTGTTCGAAGAGCATTAGTTTTCTCGCGATTATCGTACTGCATTTCGCTAAAATTGAGTAGTGTGTATGGGTGGATGGCTTCATGTTTGATATTTTCATAAGAACATCGAATCTCCTCTTGTGTCGTAAATGTGCAATTATACCGCTCGATAGCTTCTGCAATGCATCCCACGGTAGCCTGTAATTTTGTTTTACCTTTTCCCGTTGCCACATCTGGAATTCTAAGATATCGCTCATGACACACATTTTTAGCTGGAAGAGGAAGGGTTCTGACTGTATAGCAAATGTGTTCATCATTAACGATCGAATGACGTATGGAAGATATTACGCCTGTGATAGGACTGATATTGTTACTGAGATTTTGTAAGGTGTCATCCAATGAGCAGGAACGCTCGCCCTCATCGAAATAGTATTTTTTCGGAGACGATTTTAGATTTAAGGATGACTGTTTTGTGCATTTGTTGGTTGGTTGACATGATGTACAAGTTAACAGAGATTTGAAGGGGTGTAAGCGCGTCTCCATATTTTTCAAATCAAGAGTCAGAAGATTGTTGTGAAGCTGATGAGATTGAGGGGATTTTTCCCATTTTGCAACCTCTATTGCTGCTATATTCATGGCAATAATCCGTATGGTTGGTAAATGAGAAAGAGGAGGGATATTTAGATTACTATTATTCAATCCAAAGAGATCTACTTCTACGCGCCTATTTTCTTTTAGCTTTTCTGCTAAACAATTCCAGCACCCCGTATGAATTGGCTCAAATATAGGACCAATCCAAATGATTCGACCGGATGGTTTTAGCAACATCCAAGGCTTTTTATCTTGCAACCGTGCACAGTTGAATTCTTCAAGTTCGTGACAAATATAGTTATCCACAATGGCGATAAAAAAATCACCAGCATCATTCACTTTTAAAGATAAATTGCCGAGGGCTGTTGTGAGATCAGAAGAAACTGTGTTGACTGAAATTTTTGATGACAATGGATGGCTTAACTCGGGCTTCCTCATCTAATGCCAAATCAGACCAAAACGCCAAAACATTCTTTGCTGTTTTATTACAAAACTTCGAGAAAAAACCCTTTTTCTTAAGCCTACTAAATGCCTCTTGAATGCATTCAAATGGAAATTTTGGCAAAAGAATTTCGATGATGGCTTCCTCAGGCATGGGACCAGAATGAATCAGCTCGGCTATTGCCACATAAATCGATCCTTGTAACAAGTAATGCTTATCTTCTGAGAACAATACAAGCTGCTCGCTATCAATGATCTCTACGTGAAAATGTGGTTTAAATTGCATTAACTGCATATCATTTATAAATCTTTAAGCTTTCAAATCTGTCGATATCTAAAAGTTCTTCTAAAACTTCTCGTCCCTCACAATATTTTTTCCAGCATTCCTTATAGTAATGATCGATTGCCAAGGTTGATTTGTTGAACACCTCATACACATGGGAAATGTCTTCTGCTTTTAAGTAATAGATAAGATACAAGTCATTACCTTGCTTATCAAGAAAAGCCGATTCGACAATAACTCCTTCATTTTCGAGAGACTCTAAAGTTTCGTTCATTCGATCTTTGAGTGTTTGAAACCAAATTCGTATTTCTTCAATCAATTCTTTTTTTAGTTTTGTTTTGATGCATATTGTTTTCATGGTTTTTCCTTACAGTCTTTAGTAAACAACTCTCGCCTAAAGGCGAAAGCTTTTAGCTACCTTGCGGCGCTAATT
>CAZZJE010000413.1:0-2124 GCA_964654295.1 uncultured bacterium
CCTCAAAATTACGTGGCCTATCCAGACCTAGTTACAATTTTTACGGGAAATGAGGATACAAATTTCTTGATCAAATAATAAGTAATGAAGCCGCTATAATGCTCATGCAAAATGGTTTGGATTGAGTATCAAAACAGGTGTAAAAGCGATCATGTCAAGAATGAAACATCTAAAAAATCCTGAGCAAATCCCTCAACCAATGGAAAAGATATTCGAGAGTATTACTCAGTGTATTGATAACTTTTGTAAAGAACACCTCAATGAAGAGTATGCCTCTCTTTTGCGTAAGCTAGCTGCTACTTTATGCCGAAAAAGGCCATCCCCTTTATTCCATGGCAATTTGCAAACATGGATAGCTGGAATGGTTCATGCGATTGGAATGGTTAATTTCTTATTTGATCGTTCTCAGACTCCTTATCTAAGCTCAGGTGACCTATGTGCTTCATTTGGCTTAGCACAATCTACGGTATCCAATAAATCCAAGCAGATCCGAGATCTACTTAAAATCTCTCAATTTGACTTGAATTGGACATTACCGAGTAAAATCGAAGATAGACCTCTTGCGTGGATGATCTCAATTAATGGTTTTATTGCTGATGTAAGGCATCTACCTTTAGAAATTCAAGAAGAAGCTTTTCGTAAAGGATTGATTCCCTATGTCCCATCCAAGCAGCAAAATTAATTGGAGACAAAGCATGCAAGAAAAATCAATAAAATACTTCGATCCACAAGACCCCAAAATAAAAGACAGGATTATAGCACGCAACCATCTAGCCTTTTCTTTTCTGACACTTATGCCTATTGTCACAGGTCATTCATTGATTTGTCCTATTCGTATTGTAGACTCAAGTGAACAGCTAACGCTAGAGGAATGGCAAGCTATTCTCGAACTCAAGCTAAAAGTATGCCAAGCTCTGAGAAAGACTTTTCATGCTGAAGGATTCAATTTTGCTTGGAACATGGGAGAAAATGCTGGTCAAACAGTCCCTCATTTCCATTTGCATGTCGTTCCTAGAAAAGTAGGAGACTCAGGTATCTTAGAATATGAACCAAGAGTGTTTCTATACCGTCCAGGAAGTCGAGCGATCTCTCCATTAGAAGAACTTCAGCAAACAGCAGAACTAATTAAGAGTGGCATATGAAAATTGCTGTGGTTAATGATATTCACGTTGGCAAATCTTTAGAACATGAAGGAAAAGTAAGAGCCTCTTCACATCTAATTGAGAACACGTTACAGGGATTTCTACAATACATTCAACAACAACATTGCCCTGATGTACTCATTAATCTGGGCGATCTCATTCGTAGTGAAAGCAAAGAATTGGATCTTCAAGCATACCGACGTCTCGTTGGCAATTTTGAACAAGTTAGCTCACCTGTTATACACCTCTTGGGTAATCATGAGCTAAAGAAAATGCCCCTAAGCGATATAGAAAACGTGTGGCAAGAATATGGGTTTAATCAAAAAAGCTATGGCTATAAGGACGTGGGAGATTTTACTCTAATATGGCTTGGCTTAGAACTAAATCCTGAAAATCACAGAGTTCGCTTATTACCTTCAGAACAATTAAGTTGGTTAGAGAGACAGTTGAGCCAAAATAATCGACCTACAATCATTTTTACCCATTGTGCAATTGATGACCATGATGTAAATGGTAATTTTTTCTATGAGGCAAGTGACAATAGAAGTAAGACTGTATTATTTTTAGAAAACCAAAAGCCGATTAGAAATGTCATTTCTAGATCTGGTTGCGTTATTGCTGTACTACAGGCTCACTTACATTACTTCCATTCAAAGCAGATAGATGGAATTCCATACATAACCTGTCCAGCTATGGGAGACAATATTTGTGGTCCAAACATAAGAGATAATATTCCTGAAATCTACACCATCTTAACTTTCGATAAAAAACGAATCACTGCAAAAGCTTTCTCTGGGAAATATTGCTTTGCTGGGTATGAGGGAAATTAGATGATAAGGACTATTTTTCTTAAGTTAGGGATGTTTTTTATCCAAAGAAAAATCAAGAAGAATGGGAAAAGGTTCCTATGTTTCTAGAACAAATAGAAACAAATAGAAACTGAAGAAACTATCTTAGGAGCCAGCGCCCATATTATGGGAAT
>CAZZJE010000414.1:0-2098 GCA_964654295.1 uncultured bacterium
TCAAAAGCTGGGCAACAGAGCTGATCCGTGAGAATCAAGCCCGCCTAGCTGAAATCAAAGCCCGCATTGCCAACAATAACCCTGATGGCATTCAAGTTGATCTTCAAAATTTCAAATATTATGTTTCCATTGATTTGGGAGAAGGAAGGGAGTTTTTCGAAACTTTCAGCTTAGGAGAGACCTCTTTTGAACACCTAAAAACACAAATTGCATCTAGACGCAATGAAGTGGCAATAAGAAAAGCCAACGAAGAATTTTGGGAAACACAGGGTGCTTATACAATCTCAAGAACAGTCGGCCCTTATAAATTTACTGTCGACAAACATGACCGAGTAGTAAATGGACGTCTCGTTTATGATTACACCATCTGGTTAGAAGCAACGGATGGAAACATCGTTCATCAAGAACTTTGTCACATTAGCGATAGAAGCTTAGAAGAAGCTTTGAATGAGACAATCCAAAGTTACAGTCGTTATTATAGTGCATGCAAAGATTTGATAGTAAACCTTAATGGGCTTAAAGAAGCATTGAGTAGTGGCGATAATCTTCAATTAGGAAGTTGCCTGCTTCAATCTGTCGCCTTAACAGTAGAAAGAGGTCCACCTGACCTTCTTAAAGCTCACCGCTGGGTTCCAGGTAAAGAGAACTTTGTAGTGGACGAATTAAGAGTAGAGTCTACTACTTCAATGGAACAAGTCCGTAACTGGGTTGAAGGTTTAATCGCTGATACCAAAAGATGCTACGACGAGCTTATAAGTCCAATGACAAAGGATCCCGCTATTTCTAATATTTGTGTTGAAGCTCACTTTAGTTCTTGTAAAATTAAATGTGACTATAAAGGTTTTAATTTTGAGATAGACTTCTTTCCTGTCATTTCCTTATGCAAAGATGGCTTATCATCTCGAATTGAACAATGTAAAAAAAATATCGCCTTTTCCGAAGAACTTTCTAAAGACGCTGAAGGCTGCGTTAGAATTAAGCCTATCAAAGTAGATGGTAAAATTAATAACGATTGGGAAATTGTTATTATACCTGAAAAAAACTCGTTTAGAGCTACTTTACAGCATTTTATTACAAAAGATGGGCAAACCGTTACATTGCCAATCGCATCATCGCAGGCTAAGTTAGATGGTCATAACTGGAGTAGCCTAGAAGAGCTAATTAAAACGCTTAAAACAAAAGCTTTCCAAATTTTGGATAGCATGGAGTGCAAAAGACGGGAAAATGAAGTACGCTCTACAATTCATACATTAAATAGCCACTTTTTCGGTTCTGAAGTTGCAAACCTCTGCCCGCATATTCAAACAGAAGTCATTGCAGATATTATTTCCTCATTAGAATATGAAAATCACATTAAAGCTGTAGTAAAGGCTGAGAACGAGGAAAAATTTAGCGATAAAAAGCTAAAAACTCAATGGACCAAAACAAAAAAACCCGTCTTAAATGAACAGAATCAAATTAGGGCTATTTTAAGTATTATCGAAAAAGTTAAAAAATTCTCACACATTATTCCTTATATTGATACCAACTTATGTTCAGGGCATTACAATGTACACAACGTTAGCTACGAAAAAATTTATTTGATCTTAAAGCAGCTAGAAAAGAACGGTGTGATTACTTTTACAGAGTCAAATCCTGATACTATAAAATTAAAAGAGGATTGGCTTGAAAATAAGAAGCTCATTCAAGAAGCTGTCAAAAAGATGAAAAGTCTCTTTAAGATTTCTGACATCAAAACTGCGTGCCCCACTATTCCAGATGAGACAATTACCTTTACACTCTCGATTTTAGAGCAACAATACTCGACAGCAGCTTCCGGGCAACAGTGTGTGATAAAAAAGGTCAAAAAAACCAACGAGTACAAGATTAAAATAATCGACTAAAAATCAACAAGTTATAGTGCGGGAGTTATCCAGCCACGATACAGGCTAAAGCCTGTAACTATAGAGACAATTGCAAAATTAAAAAAGGGACTTCAAAATTGTTGTGTGATGAGGCCCAACGGGCAGGCACAATGCCTCTAAATCTTACCTATATGGGCGTCTAAAGCTATTTGGAGTGCGGTGACTTGTCACATAGGCATCAAGCTAAGAAGGTA
>CAZZJE010000415.1:0-2066 GCA_964654295.1 uncultured bacterium
GATTTCTTTGAGGATCAAAGCTGCTGCGGTACACCTCAAAATCACTTGTGTAGAGGCGAGGCAAAGCTGAGTTCCATATATCTTGCCACACTGCAATTAGCCCTTGAGGAAACTCGCCTCGAGTTGTAAAAACAGCATATTTTGATTTGGGAATTATTTTGCCTACAAGTCCTTCTGGTACCTCGTCCAAATTAGAAACTTCGTAACCAATTACCCATGAATAGGGCATTGTATAGTCGCCTTCGTAATCCGTATAAAGTGCAAGGATATCCCCATTGACCTTGTTTGAAATTTTTGCAGGGATATTTTCTTGGAAGAATTTGTTCAAGTGTATTGGCATGGTTAAGGAGCATTCATCATTATTGGTTCTCAACTCAAGCCCAATAAAAAATTTCTCTTTCTCATGTTCTACAACGTAGTTTACATTCACATTCTGAATTTGACTCGTTGGGCTTGATTCAATGATACAATGCCCCCATGAGCAAACGAGGGTAAGATAAAGAACTAACAGGCTCTTTATTTTCATGTTTATCTCCGCTGGCTGCTATTTTCAATTCTTGAAAGTATAGTAGATCTTAGCTCAAAATGCAGCTTAAATCATTTCGCCTAAAAAAGGGTCATTTTAGCGACCTTTTTTTAGGCTATTTTTCTGTTTTGAGGGAACTTAATCTGCGGCTCTCGGTTTAAAGGTAAACTGGTCGATCTGCCCACCAAATTCATCGATGGCAGTCACTTTTCCTGTACGACTGTTAAGATCGACAGCTAAGCAGTATCTTTTTTGGGCCCATTTTTCTAAAAACCAGGGAATTCCATCATCTACTGGATTACGATCTGGATTGACTCCCATCGCCCCATCGCCGACATAAATAATGCCGCGAGGATTTTCGCGATCATTTAAAATTGGTTTTGTACGCTTGAACGTATGATCATGATTTTCAAAAGCGACTGATACACCATATTGATCGAAGAGTGGACAAAAGCTTTCTCGAACCTGTTCACTTTTACTATTCATTACATCTCGATAAGAAGGATAAGCAGGAACGTGATAGATTGCGAACTTATATTTAACTCTCTTGCGTTGTATAAGCTGATCCTTTAACCAATCACGCTGTACTCCATCTGGGGAAAAAACGATGTCTGTATCGAGCGCAAAAAAGGACATTTCAGGTAAAAAATCGACAACATAATAAGTTTTATCATCGACAGGAGAAAAGAGATGAGCGTATGTAAAATCTGGATAGCTATTTTCAGAAATATCTCCAATGAAATCGTGGTTTCCGACAGCTGTAAGAACGGGGATCATACGTCCATCACTGGTCAGCATATTGGCGGTCCAAATTTTTAACCATTCGATCCAGAGCGGCAGGTCATCTCCTGCATATGCCAGATCGCCACCTAAAAAGACAAAAAGAGGGTTTTGGCTAGCGGCAACACGGTGCATACGAGTTGCCAATTCTAATTTATCCCCTACCTCTAGGAGGCTTGAGCTATAGACATCGCCGGCGCATACAAAACGAATACCTTCGTTTAAATTGGCAGGCATCGTTTTAAATTTATATTGTTTAGAATCACCTTCAATTCGGAAAAAATAGTCTGTATTTGCTTGTAATCCCTCAATTTTAACACGATTAAGAAGATATTGCGGATGGGCTGGAAAGGTAAGAACTGACATTCAGAATCGTTATCCGCAGCTTTATATTTTAGCTTGCTTCGTTTCGTGGATACTGAATCTGATTCGAGCGTAATCCATTGAACAAAAATACTTGACTGCGGCTTATCTCGCCAAGTGAGGTAAACAGCTTCTGGAACAATATCTGCAAAAATAAAAAAATTTATAAAGAGAAAGGGCAAGACAAGACAGGTCACACCATACCAGGTAAAAGGACTCTTGCGCATGTTAAATACTCCTTTTATTTGAAACTTCGAAAGCTGCGCTTGTCCATACTCTGCAATATCCTGCACAATGCGTTCATGCCTATAATAGGCTAGAATCACCTTATCAACGTAAGTGTTCCATATAGAGCTCCATCTGGTAATGAGGAACAGGATGCCAGCTTGCAATAAAC
>CAZZJE010000416.1:0-2062 GCA_964654295.1 uncultured bacterium
GTTAATCGAGTAATTTCTCGGATAGCGGTTTCTTCCATAGCTTCGTTGATTATCCACATTTTATAAAAATAACGTTTCATATCTTGTAATGTTTCTGGGTGTAATCGTTTGAATCGCAAACAATGCTTACGAATTTCTTCTTCAGGGTTTGAGGTAAGTATGTCTACTAATTGTAAGCGTTGTGCTTCGTCTCCATTAAGGGCCTGTGCTGTTAAAGTAAGGCGATAAGCCGCTTGAAAACCCATGCGTCGAATTAAATAGGGCGCAACACAGCAGGGTATTAATCCCCATAATATTTCAGGTAAACTAAATTGGCTTTCAGGTGTTGCAATAACGATATCGCTTGCTGCTATTAATCCTATCCCTCCAGCCATCACTGTGCCTTCCACCACAGAGATTATTATACGCGGAAGAGTAGTTAATCGACGTAATAAATTCAAATAAACTTTCGATTCGAATGGCCTATCTTTATCAATTGCTTCTTTAAAATCCATTCCTATACAAAAAAATCCAGGGTGACCTTTTAAAATTACTATACGGTTATGAGAATTGCATTCAGCTTCCTCTAAAGCTTGTAATAGTTCTTTAATTAAAACTGTATCAAGACTATTTCGCTCTTGTGGTCGATTAAGCTTAACAGTTTGGATGAAGTCTTGGTGAGTTACTTGTAGTGATGAATACATTAATTAGCTCCATTCATATTGCCGATGATAGTTTTTCCCAACTCCTTTTAATATTAGAAAACCTTTATTTGCAAGTTGTTTATTATAAATATCATTAAATGCAGAAAGATCCATATTTTTATCTTTAACACCAAAGAGCCACTCATTATTTAATTTCAACAAATGTTCGTACTCATTTAATGAAAGATGGTAGCGTTTTTCTAAAGCATTATTTATTCCCATAAGAGAAAGTTTGGTCTGACTTTGAGGAGTTATGATGCCGCTATAAAACTCTGAAGAGCAACCAGAGCCATAGGAATATAAGCCAACTCGACTAGGAGCAGAAATTAAAACATCATCAATTAAACTACATAATGCTAAATATAATGTTCCACCAAAAATATTACCCACTCGAACACAGTATTTAAGAGAGGGCGCTACTCGTTTTTCAAAATCAGCTTGAATGATAGCCGGTGGTTGTTGTTTATATTTTCTCATCAAATTGCGATGAGCACCTTTAACCATACCAGCAAATGGCGTATGGAACGCTAGATAGTCGAATGTTTCTTGAAAATCTACTCCTTCTACCCGAGCAGCATAAGCTGAATAACTGGCTTCCAAACAATCTAGATAAGATAGAAGAGATAAATCAGCGTCGCCAGTTTCAACTCCGACATCAGGTCGGCAGGTGTCCATAACTTCATAGCCATAGTAACCATTGGCTCCAAAATCAAGCTCCATAATGTCTGGCTTAGAACTAATTAACATCGCTACGCTACCAACACCCGCAGCTGGTTCTGCGTAAGCCATTGACTCAAATGTACCACCTATCCCGCGTAAGACATCTGTTGCCACTACTAAAGCTTTGGCGCCAGGTGAAGCATTAGAAGCAATAAAATTTGTAGCCATTTGAAGAGCTGCTGTGCCACCATAGCAGGCCTGTTTTATTTCAAATAAACGGCAACGGCGATTTAAACCTAAATAGTGATGAATATAAGTACTTAATGATTTACCAAAATCTAACCCCGATTCGGTACTTGTTATTAATAATTCAATACGATCACGCTCAGCAGATGATAAAGCCTCAATAATTGATTTAGCTGCATTAACGCCATAGGTTACAGGGTCTTCGCAGGGTAGACATACAGATTTTTCTATCATCATAAGATTATCAAAACGTTCAAGATCCAAACCTCGCGCTTCAAACAAGGTCCGAGTATTGAAAAAAGCTTGCCCTACACAAGCATTCATAGCTTCGATGCCAACAGACATAAAGTTAGTCTCCTTTAGTTAAAATAATACTAGTGTTAATGCCGCCAAAACCAAACGAATTACTCATAGCAGTATGCAATGGCATCATTTCACTGTGTGGCCCAACTAAATGACAGAATTCATCAATT
>CAZZJE010000417.1:0-2059 GCA_964654295.1 uncultured bacterium
AAATCAAACATACAGAAAGATAAGGCTAAGGCATTACGGCCTGGCCTAAAATTGTGTCGGCCTCTAACTTGAATTTTGCAATTACCTCTATAGGACGCTGCGGAAGCAGTACCTCAAATTGCATGTTTGCCATTGACTGAACGATTATGCTTATGCCTTTAAAAAGCTGACAAGCTGATCTCTCTCCACTTTAAAAAACTCGCGCATATGGGAGTTTCTTCCTCGATTGCTTTTTCCCTTGCCCATACCCTCTCTCATTTCAATTAATACTGCATTGGAAGGCCTCTCCTCTTTCCAAGCATGGTAAGGCGAGACAGGTGCTAGGTGATCCATGGTGTGGTAGGTGACGCATTTGCGACCTGAAATTGACTTCGCATCTTTTAAGCAATCATATTGCCACTTCAATAGCCATAGCAGGCCAGCTCCTACCAAGCCATATAGATGGCGCATACAGCGTGTCATCGAGGTAAAAGAACGATCGAGACAGAGATTGACCTTTTTGAATCGCTTTCCTACAGCAGCCGCAACGCCACCCCCGAACGAGTGGCCATGTAAAGTGATTTGATTTAAAGGAACATTAAAATGTTTATTTAAGAGTCGAACAGCCGCTTCACCATCTTTAACTACCCCTTCTTGTGTGGGATAGCCTCTGCTCTCGCCTCGACCGCGATAGTTAAACAGCAAAACATTCATTCCCTGCTTTTGATACATCTTGACGACATCATAATAGTCATAGTCATAGCAGTCCATCCCACAAAAGATAATGACACTGGAGGATGAAGGAAGCGCATCTTTTCCAGGTAGATAGGTAGCTTGCACTTCCACCTGATCTCTTGTGATTAATTTAATTTTCTCTCCCCCATGCATTTGGCACATTCTATCCGCATAACTTGAATCATACGCGCGAGAAATCCCCACAATTTTTCTTCCTACAAGGCGATGTAAGCAGTGAAAAATTAACCGGGCACAGCCGAGAGGAAAAAGGAGAATAGAAAGTGCAAGATAACTAACCTTAAGAAACCTCTGGCAGCAACTCTCCTTGAATTTATCTCGAAACACTAAGGGTTGGGAGTGAGAAATAGATTCTCTTTGAAAGGATTGAGATCTTAATAAATCAGGCATAAAACCAAAAAATGTTTAAATAAAAAAAATTATAGCCTTAACTTTTAAAGATTTAATAAATTCCAATTAATCGCTCTAACCATTTGTTATTTGTAGATGCTTTTCAGAGCTCTGGTAAGAAGCGGAACAGTTGCAATGTCAGAAGCTTATACGGATGGTGGCACCGGATTACATCTGGAGAGAAGGATAAGATTCTGACTTTTATTGAGTGTTAATCAATTAAAAGCAGGCAAAAAATTTAATAAACATCAAAAAACCAACTACTCTTAATAAGAAAAATAAAATTAATCATTATAATTCACTTTTTATATTTAATTTAAATTGGTGAGTTTTATATGACTGAACTTCAATTTCCCTCTTCAACATTTGTCTTTGCAGCCCCAGATGCAAATGGAAATTACATTCCTGCTTCTCAAGTAGGTAAAAAGAAAGTAACTGGAATCGCCCGAAAAGTAACTTGGGGCGATCGCACGTTAAATGTAGAGATTATTTTCACTAAATTTGTTTCTAAGCAGCAAGCCGAAAAAGTCATTCAGGAGCATGCTGAAAAAATTAAAGCGCTAGCTGAGATCTTCTTTAACAATGAGAATCTGGAACATTTACATCTAAATAAAAAAAGTAAATTAGCACTCTCCTATAAAGATGGAAACAAGCTAAAGAGCAAGCATTCGATTGTAAAAGAGTTGACCTACAAAAAAGAGAGCTTGCAAGCGAGCCTTAAAACCTTATTAAATGATGCAGAGAGAAAAGAGACCCTGTTAGAATTGAAAAAAGTTTCCCATGCTTTAGATCTTTTCAAAAAAGGTGGACTCTGGCAGCGTCTGTTTGGAGTATTCAAAGATATTTTTATCGCAGACACCACTGTATTAAAAGCCTCTGATCTGACTCAAAAAAAGCAGGCTCCCCAATCGGATGCCAAAGATCAGCCGACAGCTAC
>CAZZJE010000418.1:0-2059 GCA_964654295.1 uncultured bacterium
GAGTGCGGCGACTTGTCGCCGCTTTTTGCTCGCTTCGACTTGTCGAAGCGTTAAAAGCCCATTATTATTTAGATCTTTTCTAATATTCCAGCCTCTCGACACTTTAAAATAGTCTAAAATACTTATAATAATATTGTAAATTCAAATTATAAATAATATATTAAAGGTGTGTCCAAATGTATTAATATGGTGTTTTTATGATTAAGTTGAATTTATTAAATACAGCAGTTTTATTTACTTCTCTTTCACTTCTTTTGTTTTTACCTATTCAAGCAAAGGGAGGGGGAGGACATTCTGGGCATCAAGAGGCTCAAAAACATCAACAAATCCATCAAACTCAGCATGTAAATCATGTAAATCCTTATAAGCATCCTGCTTACCACAACCAAAACGCTTATAATCAGGGATTAATGCAAGGAGAAGCATTAGAAGCTAACACAGGAAATGGGAATGTTTATGTCGTTCCCCAAACTGTTCCATCCACTTATCAGAATACAGGCGGCACCTGGATTTACGAGCCTCAAAATTAAAGGCAGCTCATCTATGGCGTACATATGAAAATAATAAGCTTACTAAAAAAAATAACTATTTTGTTTGTTCTTCTTTTTCTCCCTGCTATGACAATACAGGCTAAAGAAGAAATCAAGAATACCCAAAATCATCAGGCCAGGCATCATCAACAAGCTCGTCATCATCAAACTCCGCGTCACCATGTCACAGATCATTATACCAAAAAAAGCCAAGTTGCTCATCGAACCCATCATGTTAATCATGTGAATTCGCATAAGCAGCAGAATACAATTAAGCAGGGTATGATCTAGAGAACAAGGTTAAATTTCGAGGAGTGTCGAATCGATTTCCCACTCCTCATGTATCAGCTCTCCAAAGTCCTGATTTTCTTCATCATAAGCATATCGCTTGCACATAACCGGTTTATCTAAAACATCATATAACACAACACCATTAAAGGCGTCGCCCAGATGGGTGTATAGAATTTTTTGGTAGGCCAGAAAGAGTCCATGAGGGGACTCAATCCGGCACTCTCGGCAGCGATTTTGTAAAAATGTGGCATGCTCTCTAAAAATCACGCGGTCATCTTCGTCACGGATTAAGGATTGCAGAGTTGTCTCTGTCTCTTTTTCTATAACACGTTGCCAGCGAGTTTGTGATTCGGGAGATAATTTTCTAAAGTTAATTAAAGCAGAATCATAAATGATTCCCTCTAACTGCTCCCTATTTTGATACCTCTCAATAGAGACTCTTTTGCGATAGGGATCCATCACAATTTTATAACTTGTTCCAACACAATTATCTGCCTCTAAGGGCGCTTTTCCAACTGGCAATCCATTTTTCCAGAAATAGTCGCTATATTGTTTCAACATAAAATGATCTTAATTTAATATTCCCGATTGGACATATGCGCAATAAGCTTAATGTCATCATGATGTAAGATTTCTTTTATTAAAAAATCTGAAGTCGAGCCTGCAGACTAGCTGCTATTGGTTTTTTTGTCATAATCGAAGTTGATTGTTTATCTAGAAATCCATAAGCTATCCGCGCTTGAAGTAAAATAAGGTTAGCTGATGAATGCTTGCAAAGTTTTTGAAACACAGCTGAGTAATGACTTATCCTGTGTAAAAAATGTGTCGAAAGCAAATAACTGCCGCTCTTTTACTAAGGGCAGGTGGTATACGATTAAAATATTAGGTCCTGAGCTGGTTGCTTTTATCGCTCGTTTAGGAGAACTGGTTTGTCTTATCTTTATACAACCCACCAAAGTCATTTCTTTTACAACTAAGCTTGTCTTTATAAAGCAGATAAAGTCTTTAAACGCTTTGGACGAGAAGATTCCAGGGCCAGCAGCGGTTTTATTAAATAGTAAAAAAAGCCTCAAACTTTTTTTAGGATTGTTTTCTACCCTTTTTATAGGTTCTCTTATCTCGACAAAAGCAAACATCTCTATCCACACTTGCTTAAATTTAATTGAAAAGGAGTCTCAGCCGCCTAAAAGAGCAAATACCCAATCTATGATCAATTCTATAGAGGAAAAGACTAATCC
>CAZZJE010000419.1:0-2057 GCA_964654295.1 uncultured bacterium
CATCATGCAAAAGATCTTGCAGACTTGGTAACGTACTATAATGGTCTGCCCGTTCGATATATTCCATGGCAGCTAAAAAATTTCCCGAGAGAGAATAGCAGCAGGCGAGGTGATAGAGAGCAGCCTGGCAGCCTAAAGCGATCGCCTGCTGCAATTTAGCTTCAGCCAACTGGTAGAGTTCGTGCGCTTTTAAGGGGTGGATGGGATCGTAGACGAGCTGTGCCATATTGATTAGAGCAACACCCCATTCGTTCCACAAATGCTCATCTTCTGATTCTTCTAAGGCTAACGCTTGAAACTGTTCACAAGCCTTACAAAAGCTATCATAATCTTCAGCTGACTCCCCTAAATGAGCATAAGCCAAGGCCAAGTTAAAGCGAACGTGCGACGCATAGTCAGATAGTTCTAACGCTATAGATAAGATATCAACAGCGCGTTCATAGCAGCTGACTTCACTTGTTAAATCACCTAGGAAATCGAGGGCACAGCCATAATGGTAGAGCCACTCGGGGTGAGGATGATCATCTCCCGAATTTTTGTAGCAGGTTAAGGCATATTCAAATTTTTCCAAGGCTAGCTCAACAAATTGGCGGCTATTGACGAGTTCGCCGATCTTTAGACAGCTGACTCCCCAGTCACTCCAAAATTGTGGATGGTGCCCTGCTCCCGACTGAAACGCTAGCATATACTCTTCTGTGCTCTTTTCTAACACAGAAAGATCATTCCAAGTCTCCCCTAGCATGTAGTGGATAAGTGCTAGGCCATAAAGAGCCTCGGGATGATTAGGATGTAGCTGGAGAGCAAACTGAAATTTTTCTTCTGCCTGAACAAAGTAGCGTTCGTCAGAAAAATAGCGCCCCAGCTCATACAAACATTGACCTAAAAGAGTCCAGCTACGTGGGATATCGCGTTGTAACTCAATGCTTTTGATTAACTTCTGCTCGGCTTCGCGTAAAAGCTCATAATGTTCACTTTCCGATCCAGATAGGATCAGGACTTCGGCCCATCCGTTAAGAAGATGCGGCTGATCTTCTGACAGAAGAAAAGCTTGCTCAAACTTATCTCCCGCTTTTTCAAGAAGTGAAAAGTCTCGATTCCATTTTCCAGCTAGGGAGAGTAGACGTCCCCAATCATACCAATAGGAGGTGCCATGTTCTGCCCAAAATGAAGGATGTTGCACTTTGATGGCCGTCACGGCTTCAAAATAGATGCGTGCTTTTTCAAAAGCCTCTTGTTGCCAAGTAGATTCATAGTTACTTTGCCACCACCTTGCCATGTGATAGTAGGCAATTGGATGGTCACCTGCAATCGTGAGTAGAGAGTCGCAGCAGAGGAGTCCCTCTTCCATTAGAAGTTCACCTTGATCTCCAATAAGGCGTTTTAAACGCCACAGAGATTGGCTGTAGTCAATCCAGAAATTAATTTGTTGAGGCTGCTCTTTGGTGGCTTTACGGTAGAGTGTTAGCGCATGATGCAAGTCGACAGCTTCTCCAGAGAGGTTAGCTTGTGCAGTTAAGGCATTTGCCCATCCCCACCAAATGTTAATGAGCTGCTCCTGATCGCCTTGCTGTTCTGCAAGTTCCTCTGCATGGCGATAGTAAACTTGAGCTGTCTGTAGTAAGTTGCTCTCTTCTGTTGCAACACCTAAGAGCATCAAAGTTTTTGCTAAGAGTGCACGTACTTCAAAGTGATCGGGAAAGCGCTCTAGGATACGTTCTAACAGCTGCTGAGCCGAGCGTAAGCAGCCAACAGATTGGGGACGTAAGAGATAGGCTTCAGCTATCCGACAGAGCAGATAGCGATTTTCTGGTACGAGTTGTTCCGCCCATTCAAAATGGCGCATCGCCTCTTCACTTCCCTCTTTAAGTTCTGTTTTTCCTGCAATCAAAAAGAGCTGAGCTAGAGTCTCACGTTCGCTGGCGCTTAAAGTGAGCCAGCTGGATGGATCGCGATAGGAATGCAAACGTTTGAAATCCCCCGTTTGACGGATTTCTTCAAATTCTTTATGTACGGGAGAAGATGGATTCATAAGATACTAATAGTGGCTGTCTTGGACG
>CAZZJE010000420.1:0-1507 GCA_964654295.1 uncultured bacterium
TCTTTAGACGAACAGTGATGTACTCTATATTTTTTACTAGTGACTGAATGTTTACATTAAATCATTCAAACAAGAATTAACGATTAAAAAGATATTAAGGATATAACGATAAGCGGTTTATGGCTAAACTTAGCGGCCTTAACAGATATTTAACCACTTATTTTATTATCAGCTTCTAAATAACCCGTTGTTATTTGTAGATGCTTATCAGATTCTGATTGGTAAGAAGTTGAACGTTTACCATTGATTCATCAAAAACAAAACTAGACATACATAAATAGTTAATTTGATATCATTAAATTAACACTTGAATACTAGTTAACGTTTTAACTAGCGAGGCGGCCATGCATTCTCATCATATTGTGTTATTTGGTGAAGCAGAGCGAGGGGAATACAAGATACCCTATCTGTTTACTCGTTTGGATGAGATGGAGCGCATGCTAGGCCATCCTCCCCATCAAACACGAGGCATTCCCTGTGGGATTCAGGCTCTTCTTTATGACTATCCCTTAATCTATTTTCGCGTACAAGAAGAGGGATTTAGCCGTTCCGATTACCAGGCGGGAGTCTCGCTGCTTTTACGACACTCCCTTGCTAATCCTCTTGTCGCTATCTGCGCCCCAGGCGTTGGCAGCGCAGAAATCATTGATGCCATCGCGCCTGTTTGCGGAAAGTATCATAGCATCCTGATTACAAATTCAGCTGATCTCTACGATTTTTTGACTGAAACGATGCAAGGAATCGATCACTTTTTTAAATAGATTTCTTTGTAAAATATTTTAAAACACCTTCGTGAGAAGGATGCATGCCTCTCTCGCCCTCTTTCCAATTGGCCGGACAGACCTCACCATGCTGCGTCACATAGATATAGGCATCTAATGTGCGTAACACTTCGTCAACAGATCTGCCTAATGGCAAATCATTAACAACTTGATGGCGTACAACACCCTCTGCATCGATTAGAAACAGGCCGCGATAGGCAATGCCTTGTTGAGAATTTAAGACACCATAGTTTTTAGCAATGGTCTTATGGATATCTGAGACAAGTGGATAGGTGACTCCCTCAATGCCTCCACGACTTTTAGGCGTTTGTAGCCAAGCCAAATGCGTATAGCAGCTATCAATCGAGCATCCGATCAGCTGAGTGTTGCGTTTTTCAAAATCGGCCAGGCGGTCCTGAAAAGCATGCAGCTCTGTTGGGCAGACAAATGTAAAATCGAGCGGATAAAAGAACAAAATGACATACTTGCCTACAAACTGACTTAAAGTGAAGTTAGAGACAATTTTCTGATCGACAACGGCATTAGCAATAAAATCGGGCGCTGCTCCACCTACGAGAACTGCCATCTCTACTCTCCTTTGAATAAATGGATAAAGTTATTCGATCTTAACCAAATAACTGCTTTGCATCTTTAAGCCAAGTCTCGGCACCTATCGTCGTGGGCTCACCATGACCAGGGAAGACGCGTGTTTCTGCTGGAAGTATAACTAATTTTTCAATCGATTG
>CAZZJE010000420.1:1517-2055 GCA_964654295.1 uncultured bacterium
ATTGCCACATCCGATCCGGGCTAGAGGTAGGAAAAGATAAATTGCCGATCGACCCTTTAAAAAGGGTATCGCCTGAAATCAAAAGATTCTCATGGGGGCAATAGAGACAAATGCATCCTGGGCTATGACCTGGAGTATGAATCACCTGCCAACGACTATTTCCAATTATGATCCACTCTTGATCTTTAACCAGTCGATCCGCCTGTAACGCAGGAACAGGAATCCAGCAGGGTAGCCGATCAGATCCTGGTTTCTCTAAATTAGGCAGATCTTCGGCATGAATGGCAACAGGAATCTTCCAACGATCTCTGATCTTTTTGGCTTCAGCAATATGATCCCAATGAGAATGAGTTAATAGCAAAAGAGTCGGCTCTGCTTGCCTCTGAGCGATTTTATCTTCAAACCAGTCCAAGCTATCCGCGGCAGCATCAACCAAGCAGGCTTGTTTGGTTTCAGGACAGGTTAAAAGGTAGACATTCGTAGTGACAGGGCCGCAAGCAGATGAGTCGATGATCATTCTTGAGCTCTTAGTCGAATT
>CAZZJE010000421.1:0-2036 GCA_964654295.1 uncultured bacterium
AAGGGGGCAGAGCCCCCTTAATTGCCTAAAACAGGAGTCGAATCTGCGACCTTCGCATTACGAATGCGTCCTATCCAGGCAATGTCACAGCATCTTACAGTAGCTGACACGAGAGCAGGATAACTCATCTTTTCTTTGCAGTCTACCGCAACTTGATGCCGTTTGATCTAATTTGACGCCCCTATTTGGTCCAAGGTTGGTCCATGATTTAGAAAAAACTTTTGAGCTAGAGATTTATTTTAAGTCTTAGAAAGAGGGATTCAATTGAATGAAACCTTCGCTCAATGTACTGAAAGAACATTAGAAAGAATTGCATATTGAGGAATTGGACCACCCTGATTTGGAATATAGGAGATTTCGCGCTCACTTGAATTATCATTCACAGTGACGGAAACTAACCCTTCAGCATTCCGATAAAAACACTTAAATTTTTGACCATTTCTTAGGCCTGCTTTATAAGCATTACTATCTTCAACGACACCTTTGATCACTCCACTTTTTTGTGTCTGATCTAAGTTCAAACCTATGTCCTCAAACCACTGTATTTCAAGATAACCTACGAAAATATCATTCGATGGAACGATAGTCTTCCCATCCATAATATAGTTTTGGATATCTAAAGAGGCCTGTTCACTTCCTAAATACTTTCCAACGAGTTCTTCGATATCTTTAACTAAAATTGGATTGCCTGTTTCTTTCACTCTTTGCAGCAAATCGCGCATTACGTTATCTAAGCTGTACTTTTCTGCTGTTTTCTCTCGAATTTTAGAATCCCAAAGAAGGGCTAAGAGGCAACCTCGTTGATAGGCTAGCAATTGCATTCGCATATCCTTCCAACGTTCTTCTTGAAAGCGATCATTTGTAACATTTCGAAATGGAGACGTATAATAAGAATAAAGAAAATTATTGATTTCACTAATACAACTATCGAGATCCAATGTCTGTGCACGATAGCTTAAAACAGCTGTATAATATTCCGTAAAACCTTCTGTGAACCAAGCAAGACTATCAAAATTTTCTGGTAGAGTAGGAAGCATCTTAAATGGATTCCAGGTGTGAAAATGTTCATGAGTCAATACCCAAGTTAACGAATTCCATTCTTCCTCATTCTCATTTGTTAACGGCGGAAAAAAAATAGCAAAAGCGTTTAATTTTGCTTCAGCATGAATGCCTTGTCCAGCATCCGAAGGTATAATAACAATTAGAAAATGTGAAAAATCATTATCATTCCAAAAATCGCGCTGACTTTGAACTATAGTCCCTAATAATGGAAGCAAGCGGTCTTTTGAAAGGAGTTGGGCATCTTTCATAGCAACATAAGGAGAATTTTCACCGTCTCCACTTTGAATAATGCTGATTTCGCCTCCTATAAAGAACCCTAAGCGAAGTGAAAAGATAGATAGAGTCAATTCTTGCATGGTTTCATGAATACCAAAAGAATTAGCGATGGACCATGTAGAAGGAATGTCTTTCCATTCTAAAACAATATTTCTTTTTTCATAAGAATCCCATTTGGGAGTAATTAAAACACAATCTCCTGTAAATCGAAAAAAGGTTTCCTCTTGAGAATAAGCTGAGCGAATATCTTGTTGTTCATTCAAATTGATTACATCGTATTTGATTTTAATCTCTTCGCAAGGTTTATGAAAAATTATGATAGAATCTAGAGATGAAGTATTGTCGACTTCTAACTTTTTCTCTTTCGAAAAAAATTCTAAATTAACTATTTCTTCAAAAGGCTTTCCTGTCCAAGAAATTGGAATTTCAATTTCTGTTAAACCATCGTCATTACCTTGAAATATCAATTCAATTTTCAGGCTCTTTTCTTCAACGACTGGTTTAACAACATAATGAAGTTCATTTGCAATTTCTGAAGAAAATAAATTTACAAATGATCCAATCCAAAAAAGAATAGTTAAATAAAATAACTGCCAGTTAACATTAATCATAATTTTATTTGCGTAATTTTAATATTTAAATTATTAGCGATTATAACTAACTCTTGAGTTTTAATCCACTCGCTTTTTGAAAAATCC
>CAZZJE010000422.1:0-2031 GCA_964654295.1 uncultured bacterium
AGACGCTTCGACAAGTCGAAGCGAGCAAAAAGCGGCGACAAGTCGCCGCACTCCACATTTTCCTTCTACTGGCAAATCCAAGCTGTATAACATTTGCATCGGCCTGGGCAGGACCAGTTGGCGCATCCACCACACGCTTGATGATAGATCTCATGGCCATTACGGCACTGTGTGTGGTAGTAGTGTTTGGGATTCACTTTGATATAAAGCCCATGGGCATCGGCATAAACAGCTGTTAAGGGTAAAGCTTCCCCTGCTCGATTTAAATAGATTCCACTGTCTGTAATTAACAACTCATGCGCATAAATATTCACACGCTCTTCAAAACCTGTTCCTGGCCATGGGTAGACGACTCCCGAGGATACACCGCCATCGTCAGGTGGGAGAGGATGTGGAACGATTCCAATCGTTGCGGCCTCTTCAGCAAAACAAGGAATAGCAACGCTCATTTGAGCAGCTACTAAACAAACAACTGCCATTAATGCGTAAAAATAACGTCTCATGTCCACATCTTTTGTTGCGAAGATTTTTTAATCCATGCTCGGCTTAATTGCGAGTGGCATCAGATTGTAGATAGCATTGAAATTTTCGCAACAATTTTATGCTTTGATGGCATCCGTTAGGATGCCATCGAGTGACTAATAAATTCTGAACCTCTCTTCACGTTTAACCGATCCAGTGGAATCGATTGCTTGCACAAGATACTCTCCCTTAGGCCAACCTCTTTGCGGAGGAGTGAAAACGAAAGAGAGGAGATTATCGCCTTGCTGAGGAAAGTTCGCTTCAAGAGATGGAGCCTTAGAGCCATTAGGCAAATAGGTCAAAAGTAATTCCACTTTATCACCCTTTACTCCATTTTTAACTGCTAAGTTAATATAGAGCTTATTTTGGCTGATATTTAGCTCTTTTGAAGGCTGCTGTATTCTACCTCTAGAGTCCACTTGGCCACCTAAATCTAGACGAGCAACCTGAAGAGAAGATTTTGAACTTTTAGAAGCAGGAGAGAGCCCTGCAGGAGAGGCACTATCAGCTAAAGCAATTGGGGAAGTTGTTTTAGGTTTCTGATAGGAGAAAACCTGAATTTGTAACACTTTCCAACGGCCCTCCTCTTTCGTTAAATCAAACTGAACTTCTGCTTGAGAGCCATCCTCTCCTACCAACTTCACTTTGTAAAGAGCGATATTGTTATCAAATGTCAACTCAGTAAAAGCAACACTCTTGCTCTTCTTAAAAACTGTGTAGTAATTGATAAATTTATAAAAATCTTGGGAGTTAGTCGACTCTTTAAACTCTGAAGAGGCATAGTCTCGGTAAGCCGTCTGCCAATCATCTGCTTTTAGCAATTGCAACATCTCGCGAATCGATTGTTTTAGCTTCTCCTCAATGGGGAGCGACTCTTCTGTTTTATCTGGAGCCGCACTGGCTAATAAGTTAGCCCGCTTAGTCACCATAGCGACCTTTTTTCCACTCTCTCTAGGAGCAGGATGCGATTTGACATTCAGGACTTCAATTCCCAAAATTCGCCACTCTTTTCCTTCAGGAGTCAAAAGGTATTTAAGACTTAAAGTGGTTGCTGGAGTCACGAAATCAGCCAGTACAAAGCCTCGATCTTCATCGGCACCTTTTTCAATGATTTTCATCCGCCCTTCAGTCAGCTGAGGAAAATCTTTTACAAATTGTCGAAAATCATCGAGCGAGGTCTCCGCTCTAAAGCTGCGCGCTGCAACAGCGTAGTAGGCTTTGGAAAAATCTTTTTCTCGGATTGCTTCTACCTGCTCTTGGATTGGAACCAGCAGCTCTTTCTCTCTCTCTTGCTTTCGCTTTTCGTTGGGTTGAATTAATCGTACTCCCCAAATTTTCCATTCACCACCCTCGCGCGCTAGTGAGTATTGGACAGGAATTGATTGGGTGGGTGACTGCAAAAGAACTCGAATTTCTGCCCGGTCTAGATCGACTTTGCGTTCAACAATGTCATACTCGCGGAAATCGGTTAAAAGAGTGTGCTTATCGACAAAATTCTTAAAAGCTGAA
>CAZZJE010000423.1:0-1992 GCA_964654295.1 uncultured bacterium
TTAACTATTTTTATCATTCAAAAAAATATTCACCACGCAAATCGCCGAAGAGCCACATTTTATTTCTTCTAATAATATTCTAATAAATAAAATGACAGACCATGAGTTCTTTACAGGGAACGAACAACCTTCAAATAGGGTATATGAGGGAATAGTAAAAGCACTAAATTCTAATGATTCTTATAGCTTTGCCTGTCCCGGTGATTTTCGTCTGTTTGAAATGCGGAATGTTGTTTATATTCTTTGGACAAAAGATAGCCCCGAACCCATAGGGGATACAGTACCGCTGGAGTTTACCTTTTCTAATTGTCCATCTAAAACTTTAAATTGTCCGACTAATAATTTATCCCCCACTGAATCAAATCTTTCAAGCCTAGATAAGATGCTTAGATTAGGAACAATGGTATCAAAATGCAAATTCGTCGGGAAAGCGATTATATTTTCAAATGGTAATGAAACAATCATTATCAACCGGCGATTTTTTACAAGCGTACACGTTAAGGCATAATATTTTTAAACTGTAAGCTATGTCGGAGTGCGGCGACAAGTCCTTACAGATTGACACATCTTTTTCTTGACTTTAGAGGGGGTTTAATAACAGAAGGCTGGATTAGGCCTCGAAGAGTCCGGCACAACTAAAGGCCAGGCCGTAAGGCCTGGTAAAGACATGTCATAAACAATCGCTATAATTTGTATCGCCCCTGCAGGGGCTCAATTATTAAAACATGCTTCTATACCAGGCCTTACGGCCTGGCCTTTAATTGTGCCGGCTCTTTGGGCCTAGCAAACGCACTTTTTATACACTCTTTCAAAAGTCAAGAAAAAGATGTGTCAATCTGTAAGGACAAGTCGCCGCACTCCATATTCTTTAACTCCAGTTTTTTAAATCAAACATACAGAAAAGATTCGGTATCAATTTAATTTTCTAAAACTCGCATAAAACCGGTTAAAAGTCGTAGCGAAGGCCGATTGTCAATGGGAAGTTGATAATTGTACCTGTTTGACCAATGACGTTATTAAAAACGCCACCTGACTGTATGGGGTCAGCACGGTCGTTTAGGTTATTCTTTCTAGCACCTGTAGCAACCAATTCTGCTGTAAAAATTCCGTGAAAGTTATTACAAATTTCCCAGTCCAAGCCGATTTGTACTCCAGCACTTACCTCTGTGGATGATTTGAAATAGACAATTCGATCAATGCGCACACCATTTTCTAGTGTTGGGAAACAAATGAGCTTATTGTAGTGTGTAAAACCAATTTTAGCTCCGACGAAAGGAGCGACACGATCACAGAACCAACTTCTGTCAAAGAAATAACGTGCTCCAATATAGCCATTCCAGCCCTCTTGACCTTGGAATTTTTCCGTAGCAGGAACAACAACGCCTAGGTTATCCAACACAATGTTAATAGAGTTGTTCTTTTTGTCGCCTTTAAAATAATTTACTTCAGCAAAGAACATCACGTTGCAATTCACATTATAGCCAGCCTCTAGACCTATTTGCCATGGCCCTCTCATCTGATCATGCATCTGGCCTATTCTTGGGCCGCGGGTTAATTCGATGCCATTGACAGGAGCATTTATCCAAGTATGCGTGCGGTCAGTATAATAGCCTGGCTCCCAGCCCCCTTTAACTTGAAGATTAAAAGAGCAAGGTTTTAAAGGGCAGCAAGGGTCGCATGGGTTGCAGCAAGAGTCAAAGTACTCTTCACTCGCAAAATCGTTAGAATAATCGCTTGTATAATAGCCATTGTCACTATATTCCCAGCTATATCCGTATGAGGCAAGGGTAAGGGAAAAAACAGTTGAGCTTACAACTTTTTTCAAAATGGAACGCATTTACAGCTCCTCTTAATTTGAATCGAAAAGGTCAATAAGATTGAACACCGGAACTTTTTTACGCGATAGAAGTGATTAAATCAACTGAAAATAGGTTTTGAGTTGCAGGTTAAAACCTGCAAAAACAAGCGCAGGCTAAAGAGGTAATTGCAAAA
>CAZZJE010000424.1:0-1987 GCA_964654295.1 uncultured bacterium
ACATGCTTTTAAGCCATGGTATCGAATCCTTTGTCACCCACCTGCTCACAGGTTTGCAGCCCAATATCAGCCGAATTAACTACTATTTAGAACAATCTCTCATGCTCGTAACAGCATTAAATCCCGTTATCGGCTATGACAAAGCGGCTAAAATCGCCCATGAAGCGTTCCTCAAAAACGTTACTTTAAAAGAGGCCTGCTTAGCTTTCGGCTATTTAACAGCCGAACAATTTGATCAGCTGATAGAGCCTAAAAAGATGCTCGGTCCGGAACAGAAATAAAATAAATTATTATTAATAATAAATATTTAAATTCTAAATGTTAAATTAATACTTTAAACTTAAAATTAGGAATATAAATATTAAATGGTAAAATAAAATGTCTTTTTTTCTTAGCAGTTCAGTTATTGTTAAAGATCACCACGTTAACCACACAAATCTGTTCGTAGAAAGCAATAAGCAAAAGGTATACAACCTTGCAGTTAAAGCATCCGAACATGGAAGAGCCTATGGAAGGTTAACTACTCCAATCGTCGCTTTGGGCAGTAGCGGATTGACTTTTTTGGGACGCTTTGGTGTTGTCGGCGAGATCATAGGCTCGGGATTTAAAAATATGACAAAGGGCGGAGAATTACAGAAAAAAGGGTTCAAACAACTGAAGCAGCTCCCCGCTTCCCTACTAAAACTTGCCTTTTCTCCAGTCGAATTTATTGGAAGGAGTTTACTTTCCGCCGGCTTCATGCTTGTAGATCCTATTGGAATATCTGTAGGGAGTATGTCAAGTCATTATAACCGCAAAGAAAAGATTAGCCAACAGCTCATGAGAGTATAGGATTTACCTACACTCTCATTTAAATGTTAAAAACTTCAGTTTTTCAAGGCATAAATTGCTTTTAAGACATTATCTTGAGTGATTTCTGACCCAACCAGCTTTTTACCCTTTTTATTTTGGGTGTTGACAAGGACCAACGTTGGTGTTTTGTTGATTCCAAATTGCCTGCCAAGCTGCTTAAAGTATTTTTGTCCCATCGTGACATCCGCAAAATTCAGCGGCTGATACTTGACTCCAATTGTTGCCGCAGACTTCATCACCATCTCTTCTGTTGGAGAGCCTGTGCGCAGAGAAATTTCTTCTAACTTTCTACGTAAGTCAAAGTAACGGTCTTTATTGTGGAGCATAAAGGCTAAGTTAAAAGGAGTGAAGTTGTAGGTGTCTGCATGGATAGCAAAGTCGACAAAAATCAACTTGTTATCTTTTAAAAGGGCAGGAGCCATCGCCTCAATCACAGGCTCTATCTGACGGCAGGAAGGACATTGCCAATCGGTAAATAGGTAGAGCTCTATCGGACTCGTTTTATTTCCAAACACAATGTTATTTTTAATTGCATCTTGAGCAGCTTCAAGTTGATCAAACTTTGTGACACCAAAGAACGCGACTAAAAAGCCAACAAGAAAGAGAGCGCTTCCTGTCGCAGATTTCCATACACTCTTCATAAACTCACCTTTTTGACTAGATTGAAACTCTTGATGACTAGTGAGAACGAAAGGAATGAGATTAGCTAATCCTGCTATCAATAGAGTAGCTGCTATGCTTAAACATAAAGGACACCAATGTCCAATCACATACTTTTGCATTAATATAAACCAGAGCTCTGCTCCTAAAGCCCCTGCAATCATCCATCCAACAAGGGTTTTTAAATAGGGGTAACTTAAAGAAAAGCTATGTAGCAGGATTAGAAGCACAAAAAAAGCGATTCCAATAATCTCAAAAGGCATCCCTAACAGACGATAGTTGTGACCCTCAGCACAAGCTTCTGAACAGATTTTAAAGTAGGAGAGAACAGATAGAACAAGCCCTCCTACTAATGCAACAGCTGTAATCCAATAAGACAAAGGAATCTCTCGCTTTGCAATGCTCTGCACAGTCTCGCTCCTGGTTCATCATTTTTCCTAGGTACATCCTAAGCGAAATCTCCCCAATTCAGCAG
>CAZZJE010000425.1:0-1986 GCA_964654295.1 uncultured bacterium
TCTCTGGGATCTATACCCAAACATCTTGATTAACATCAGCACGCTGGAATACTCCCGTGCAAAGTGTCTTTACTAATTGAATCAATTATATTAAATAAGGAGAGATTTATGAGTAGCTTTATCAGAGGCGAACCCTCTCGACAAGTAACATTCACAACAACGACAACAACAACGACAGTTGTGACACAAACAACACCATCATCTGTTGTTCAGACTGCTGGACAGCCTGTTTCTGTTGTTGTAATTCCACCGACGATTGCTCCAGCCCCTATCTCTGTAGCGACTAAGGCAATGCCGCCTGTGCGAGAGCAAGTGGGAAGCCGCAGCATTCCAACGACAACAATGACTTATGCTTCCAGCAGTCGTGGATCAGATCGGGAAGCTCGGCCTGCCGTTACTGGGCGCGTTGTTCCTGTAGAGGCACGTCGCGGGGAACCGGCAAGAAGATATTAACGAAACTAATGCTTTAAGTCCCAACCTAGGAGACTATGAATGTCCAAAAAAAGTCCTTTAATTTTTTCTAAAGCTCTCTGCATCGCTCTTTTTGCATTGCCTTCTGCTCTCACTGCTAAAGAACTTGCTTCTGAGCAGCCTGCGTTGGAGCAAGCAACTTTAAAGCGCTGCGTGGCTGGTGAACGCGCCTGTTCTACACTCGAATACGTTCAGCGTCATGAAGAGCGCTTGATCGAAATTCAGCGCAAGCAGGCAGAAGGATACGAAACTCCAGCCGAAGCCGAAGCCGCTGTTGAATCGATCGCAGCTCCTCATCTGGCAAGTTCCGAAGAGTCAATTGACTCAGAATCGGGTCTAACAGCTCGCGGGCTCTTTACAACTTCACATGAAGGTGCTTTCCATAACCCACCCGTTGTTTCTGCAATGGGTGATCACGTCTGGTTGGAGGATGGCTCTTGCTGGGAAGTACAATATAAAGATCGTAAAAATACGCTCGATTGGTTTACTGGCGACCTGATTACAGTCACTCCAAATCATGACTGGTTCTCCTCTTTCCGTTACCGACTCAACAATAAAGAGACGGGTGTTTCAGTCCGTGTTAATTTGAAAGAGGTTGTTTTTGGCAACGGCTTTTATACTCCTCGTCAAATTGTCAGCATTGACACATCGAATCGAGAAGTCTGTTTAGATGATGGTTCTATCTGGTATGTTACCTGGTGGGATCGCGGCGAACTCAAGCGTTGGAATAAAGGCGAGTTTGTAGTAATCGGGGTAAACGATAGCTGGTGGTCTGGAAAAAAGAACATTTTAATTAATGTGCATACACTTGATTATGTCTGGACTAACTGTATCTATCGATAAATCCTCTAATAGGAAGGAGATGGCCCATCTCCTTCTTTTAAGCCAACAAAAGGAGAATATAGATGTGTCGGATTTCAAATAATGTAGCCGAGTTTTTATGGTCTCCCTTTTCTTATCGTGTTGGAGAGCGCTCCTATCGCCTAAGTCAGAGAGCTCAACGTATTACTGTAGCGGCAGCGTTAATCTTTGGCTTTTTTACAGTTGGCTTTGGATTTTTCCCTGTTCTCTATATCTCTTCGGCTCATTTCCGTCAGCATGAACGCTATCAGGTGCAATATGGATTGCCATATCCCTCCTCATGGCCCTTTTTTGGAAGGAATTCAAGTTTTAGATCTGTTGAACCTGTTCCTGTTCCAAGCCATGAGGGAAGTTTTTTGCCAGGACATCTTCAACCGGTTCCTGTTCCTGTTCCAAATTATGGAAGAGGGGGATATCCCAGCCGTGATGTTGGTTATTCGTATCCTGCGTCAACACCAATAGCCAGTCAATGGCTTAATACGATCCATCCAAATACGATCTATCCACCTTCGGCTTCTCCAACCAGGCCGGTAAATAATGTGGGGTACCCATCTAGAAGTGGGGGAGAATCTTCTAGGGGTATTAGGGGAGGTCCTTCTAGAGTGCTTCGTGATCCGTATGGTTAAAAGTTTTTCAATGCTCGGTTGCGTTGGT
>CAZZJE010000426.1:0-1980 GCA_964654295.1 uncultured bacterium
GACAGCAATCGGAGCAATAATTGGAACGAGCTGGTAAAGAGCGCTTCCGGAGAAGAAAGTCAACAAGCCCATCTGGATATAGGATCCAGCAGACTTACCACCACGACCACCGATCACGTCTACAGCAGCTTTACCTTTGACCTTTAATTCTGGATCTAAAGGAATGTATGCCATCTCTTTTGTTGGATCGAAAAGTGAGTATTTCACAGCTTTACCAAACGCATTGACAAAGAGACCTAAAACAACTGCAAACACAATCAGCTCATGACTAATGACACCCTCTTTGATCGCTTCAACAAACTTCATCCCTTCAGGTAAGAGGCTGTTATTGTAATAGATCACGCCAAAGAACATCAAAGTACCAGTAATCAAAACAGCAGGTGTAATGAGGGCACATGTACGCCAGCTAAAAGCACGCAACAGGTTACTACCGATTAACATCAAGACAACAGCGATACCGCCTGTTACTGTAGACAATCCACCCATCACGCGGTTGTATTCAACTTCTGTTGGGTAAGCAATTTTGATCTGACCTTTCCAAACACCTTCGAAGAGGTTAATGGAGACACCGTAAGCCAATACGAGCATCGCAATCAATCCTAAATAAGGTGACTGCAGGATATATTTGAAGCTCTCAACCATCGAAAGCTTTGCTTTCTTCTTCTTCGTTTCACCCATCGCTTCTGGATTGTAGTAGCGAACGTCTGTTAAGACAGAGCGGTTCATCCAATAGAATGTGGAGAGAAGGATAGCACCAGCGACGATAACAAAGGCCATCAAATATTGTAGCATCAAGCCTGTAGACTCACCACGGCTTAGACCTAAGTTATGGATATATTGAGAAACGAAAATGATCAATGGTCCAGAGAGTAGAAGGCCAAAGTTTCCTACGAAACCAAACATTCCATAAAAACGACGCGCTTCTCTTACAGGTGTAATCGCGTTAGCAAACTGCCAGAAAAGCAGCGACAAAACAGCGCTCCCCCACAACTCAGAGAGGATGTAAAAGAGTGTATAGGTCCAGTTTCCGACCAGAGGAATAATCCAGGTAAGAGTCGGATAGGCTTCTTGAAGAGACTTGATCGTATCCAAACTCATATGAACAGAGTCGACAAATGGATAGATGGCATATGGGTACAATCCAAAGAAAAGCAAAAAGGGCAAAGCTGTCACATAAAATAACCCTTCACGGTTAAATAGGTTGGCGGCTTTAGTATAAAGAATCATGAATAAAACGGCTGAAGCTGTAACACCTATCCCTTTTGCGAAGGCTAGGCTCTCTGCTCCCGCTCCGGGAGCGTTAACCAGAATAGCATCTTTTGTATCACGCAACACTGTATAAATAAACAGGATGCAAAACATCATGATACCCATAGGCAGGAATTTTTTCACTTCATACGAGTGAATCGGCCATAGCAGCTTTCGCAGCCCCGAAAATTCTTGATCTATCTTTTGCGACATAAAACTTCCTTTATTAAGTAACTAGTCTTAATCGTTCGAACCTTATCGGCTAGAACTCTCCTGGTTTTGAAAACTTTTACCATGAGAGACTTTAATTCGTTTTAAAGAAGAATAAATATAAATTATCTGTTAAAAAAAGACAAGGAAAAATTAAACCTCTTAAATAGGCTTAGAGAAGCTTCTTGAGTTTATCCAAAAAGCCGTTTGTGACGTAAAGCGTTTAGAGTGTACAGCTCCTCCTGACATCTCGACAAGTCGCCGCAATCCAAAAGCAGTCTCCGGCGCTATCTTATAGGCACCTCTTCTTTTAACTTAAAGAGTATTTACAACGGTTTCTGCCTGCAATCATATTCTGCTAAAATTTCTGTAACCAGATGCTTGGAAGTTGCGTGGTGGGAAGCAAATACCAGCCTCTCCGCTTCGAATAGAGGCGCTTGAAACATCCAAACACTCTCTAAATAGCGCGCGATCTCCGCATCGGAAAGATTCACACGGCCGAGCCAAACTCCCGCTTTCATC
>CAZZJE010000427.1:0-1945 GCA_964654295.1 uncultured bacterium
CTCACATAAGCATAGAGGTTCATGCCATCAATAAACCCAGCCGGATCGGTTGTAAGCCATCTCGCAAGCGTTGGATCGTAGTAGCGAAGTCCATAGTTAATTAGGCTAAGATCTGGATCAAATCGCTTTGAACCATACCGCCATGGATTAAAGGGTGCATTATTTGTGCTGCTTGGCTTCTCTACTCCAAAAGCTGTAAAGTCATAAGAGGCGGCTATGTTGCCAGTTAGTGCATCTACTAAGTGGCAAATGTTCCCTTGAGCATCTTGAAGTGGCGCAAAGACTCTGCCTTCTAACTCTAAAGCAATTGTTGCAGGAAGCTTATTTTGATTAACCACTCCAAGAATGCGAAGTTGCTTAGGCTCTCCTAAGGTAGAAAACGTTCCAATGTCGTGGTCGCCATCAAAGAGGTAGTTTTCTTGGAGCTCTCCCTTAGATGAGTAAACGATCTTGGAGAGGCATCTGCCAAGTGGATCGTAAAGCAAGCGCACTTTATCGCCTTCTTTTGTGACCTCAGTTAGTCGATTTAAGGGGTCATAAATATAGGAGATTGTTTCTGTCGGAGTTTTTTTGAGGATGAGGTTGCCATTTAGGTCATAGGAACATGTAGTCTCTCCTGCAGATAACAACTCATCTAATTCGTTAAGTTCTCTTTCAAGGCCTTGCTCTTCAATGCGATTATAATTGGAATCGTGTAGATACGTCTGTTCAGAGCTCTCTCCAGCTTCATTTAAGAGTTGATCTAAATCGTCGTAACTAAAGTGAAATGCTGATTCGTCTTTTTTAAGAGCGATCAAATTATCAACGGCATCATAGCTGCAGGTTTGAGCAAAATAGGGGCTAGAAATCGAGATAGCTCGTTTTTTCAAGTCGTGTTGATAAGTGACTTTCCCTAAATTCCCTATCAATCTCTCTTCTTGCAAGTTCCGATCTAAGTCATAGCTGTCATAATGATGGCGATAGAGAGCTTCTCCTGTTGAAGAGCTTCTCGTGACACTTTTAAGATAGAGTGGATCATAGGCATAAACAACTTTTCCACAATCGGAGAGATCGACATTTAGAGGACGATTAAAGGCATCATACGTTTTTGCCAGATGAAGTCCTGTAGAAAGTGTCTCTTTTAAAACGTTTCCAAATGGGTCGAGTGCTCGCTCAATGGTGACATTTTCTTTTTTGTCGACCGCTGAGAGGACATTCCCTAATAAGTTGCGATGAAACTCTAGATCCAATAGACCGTTAGAAGCCTGTAATCTCTTTAAATAACCCAACGGGTCGTAGCTATAGTAGAGCGTCACTCCATCTGGCTTGGTTTTTGAAGCCATCTGGCCATTTGGTGTATAGCTATAGCGCGTCGTTCTAGCATTTGAAGTGCCATAAGCTCGTGTGATGGAGATCGCTTGATTGAGCGCGTTATAGGTATACTTTAAGTCGATTGTCTTTTGATAGAGAGTACCTTTATAGACATGCTGCTTTTGCAAAAGGAGATTTCCTGAAGGATCATACACGCTCTCTTCAGAAGCAATCAGCTGATTGTCTGGATTAAAGGTCTCCTTTTTTACAAGGTTGCCAAAAGCATCAAATGTCTTGAGTTTCACGATGTCTTTAGCATTTTTATCCAGTTTGCAAAGCACCTTTTGTCCAAGGGCATTCACGAAACGCTCGTTATAGACTGTTTTGTGACTGATGCCAAAGGCATCGATTTTTTCTATAAGCCGTTGAAAGGGATCAAAGATAAAACGCTCGGTTGATTCGTGATCATTAACCAAACGAGTGATAGAGGCGACATTGCCATCTGAGTCGTAGGTGTAGCTGATCTGTGATAAAACTTTTCCAGAGCGATCGGCATGTGTTGTTTCAAGGATGCGATCGAGCAGATCTCTTTTATAGTGGATGTAAAGGCTATTTTCCCCATTTTCTTTAATAAGGGTGGCTAGCTGTCCAAGTG
>CAZZJE010000428.1:0-1900 GCA_964654295.1 uncultured bacterium
CGAGGTTTCCTCCCAGACCTAAAGGACTGGGTTTCCACCTCGTCAATTGGATGAATTGAATGCTTAAAGTGACATACTCAACATTTATGCAATTCAGTTGTTTGTTTGCTTACAAAGCCTATCAATCTACCCTTACCTAAGAGTTTTGCCCTTGGATTCCTATTCTCATTTAACTGCTCAATCGTATGGAATTGCCATGCGTTGTTGAAGGACTTGTGGTCCATCAAATGTTATTCCCACGACGTTCGTCAACTGCCCATCGTCTGTTTTATTTCCCAAGTAGGCATAATGAATAAGTTCTCCATCACATAGGTCGCTGCCTTGCTTTAAAGGAGTATTTTTCTGGCTATGCTTAAATATTTCTTTAGCCAGATCTTTTCTTGAATAAACGTTTGGGTATAAAGTGCTTTACTTTATCCATCTCGATATCTGGAGAGTGGAGAAGATAGTAATAATATTGCTGTTCACTGAACCGGAAGAATACAAGGTCATGACCCTCTAAATAAAGGCGATGCCAGAGTGCCATTATGCTATCATAACAAACTTTTTTTTCCCATTGGGTATCAGATTTAGCAAAAGGAAGTGAGGTTAAAAAAGCCCAAGCAATTTCTAGTGACAACGAACGCATATAGTCGATGGATACCACGCGGTCTCTATAATTCAAAAGAGTATTTTCAATCAAAGGCCGCGCTTCCGGGCAGGTTTTTGATACCTCATTATCGATATTTTTTAGCAGTGCATCTTTTTGTAATGCTGGCAAATCTGTTAGAGCTTCTTTTGCTGTGACGAAATATATTCCGCGGGCTTCTTGGAAACCTCTTCGGTCAATTAAATTTTGTCCGGTGATACGTGATGTCCAAACGGGAGTTGCCTCGATTTGGGTCATTATTGTTCCCAAATTGACAGCTTCTAGAAGGTGCGATCAAGTAAAAAGCATAGGAGAGTTGTCGCTTAGTAAACCAGGCTCTTCCTTATCCAGTAATGTCGAGAAATTTTTCCAATTCTCGTATTTCCTGGTAATCCAACGGAATATGTTTGCATCAAAGTAGATCGAATGCTGAGTTGTCATATGCTGTTTGTTTTGTACACTACCTGTCATATACCTGGCACGAGAGAGAAAAGTGAGGACTTATAAAAAGCGGTCAAGCCTTCATAAGTCCTTAAGAAAAGAATCTGAGTGAGAGGATTTGAACCTCCGACCCCTTGCACCCCATGCAAGTGCGCTAGCCAAGCTGCGCTACACTCAGATAAAGAGATGTTATTTAAAGGGCTGCTGTGAGACCTTCAAATTGAAATTCGGCACGTCTAAATTCCCGTACCGCTAAAACAGCACAAGCTTCGATGATCTTTTCTAATGGATCAGCTGGATCGACTTCTGCCGCAGCTAAATCAACCGAGATGGATGCTGAAAAGAGCACGCCGCCACGGAGTCCCTTTACTTTAAAATTGGCAAAAAGCCCCTCTTTTTTCTTTGTCAAATTGATAAAGCGAATGAGGTTGTTTTCAGCCAAATTTTTCATAGGATCTGCCTTTTAAGGTTCTAACGTACTAGGTTTATTTTGACCAGGATTTTGCGTGAAAATCGCTATTATCGTAGGAAATTTAAAGCTTTTCGTCAATCATTAAAGGGGTAACAAGAGGAGTCGTTAAGATGCATCAAAATGAACAACCTGCGTTTCAAATAGAGCCAAGCTGGCAAAAACAACTAAACGAAATTCTCTGCAGCCCTAAAATGCATCAGCTTGCCGCATTTTTAGCCGATGAGCGGGCAAGAGGCGAAATCATTTATCCTAAAGAGTCCGACATCTTTAACGCATTTTGGCGAACGCCTTTTAATCAAGTAAAAGTAGTCATTGTGGGACAAGATCCCTACCATGGTCCAGGGCAAGCCCATGGATTA
>CAZZJE010000429.1:0-1895 GCA_964654295.1 uncultured bacterium
CATTAAATTTAACAAATTTTAACGACGTTAGATAATCTTATTAACATCTCATTAGGCATAATAATCTCCTATCGGTAACAATTTCCTAAATTCTAGGACTCTTCAGAATCGTAATAAGGTCTAGTAGGTTACTAGTAAATTTGGTCATTTACAGACTTTTCCTAATAAGCTTCGCAAGTTGGTTTATAAAATCTTTGTCATTCAATAAATTTATTTTAATTTCACTTATATCTTCTGAGCCACCCTGCGATTGGGCGATCAGATTTCGTAACGCTTGATTGATTTGCGTTTGATATGGAAATGCGCCAGGACCTTTAGCTTTAGATTTAAAATACTCAATCACATCTTTATCAAGCAAAATGGTAATACGATCTTTAGTGTGATCTTCTGTTTTTACACGTAAAGCAGGTAATACACCACGACGTTTAACCTTCATTTTTTTTAAATCATATTCCGGCTTCATAATTACTCTTCTCCCGTTTAGTTGCTAACCTTGCTGATATTATTCGTATTTTCCCACCGCGAATCGTATAACAAACCAACAACGTTCTATTATGATTTGATCGAGCAATCATAATTTCTCTATCTTCATCCTCACTATGGTCAGGATCATAAAAGGCAACTTGATGTGGATCATAAAAACAAGTAATCGCTTCATCAAAGGTAACCAAATGCTTTTTCGCATTAGTTATTGCCTTTTTATAGTCCCATTCAAATTCCATAGTATATGTATAGCATATGTATTTAATACATACAAATAAAAAGACAAAAAGCTGAAAAAAATCATCTTAATACTTCTCAAAACTTCCCAACTAGCGACAAAATTTTATTTTTGCTAAAGGCTGAGTGAAGGGGCATGGGGTTCTTTTTTTTAATGTATTATAAGCGTACAGTCCTCTCGCAGCTAGAAGGGGACCAAATTTCATTGGCACATGTGTGGCAGCCTTTGGGCCCATGTGATAAGAGAGTGACTTCTGAGTAGAATGAATGGCCTGAGAAGCGAATAAGTTAATAGCGTATGGACGCCTTAAAATTTTGAGTGGAGAGTCAGAGGAAAATACCTGGGTTTTACCCGCAGGGTACTTATTAGTATATGACAAAGAGAGTGAAGTTAATACCTTTTCTATCGGACTAAAAAAACTAGCCGCTTCACTACCCGCAAACAATAAACCAACAGGCCGCCTCATACCTCTTTCAAATAAACAAGAGCCTGAATCGCCTCCTTTTGACATACTGGTTGTACGAATTTGTTGTCTAAATTTAATAATCCCCACATCTGCGTAATTCACTTTGAGAGTTTCATTAATAGATATAATTTGTCCTTGTGTATAACCGGTTGTTCTTCCTGTTTTTTCTACATTCAGCCCTATCTTTGCCTCTGTGATTTCTTGAGGATGGCCAATTTTAATAACATAAGGAGTAACATAGGGGGTCCATTTGATACCTCCTCGAACTTCAGCAATCGCTACATCAACCATATTAAAATCGTGCATATCAAGCGGGACCCAACGATGTAAAGAAGCAATAGTATCTTTTCCTACAATACCTAAGTCATGACGACCTGGTTGAATGATGGGATCCCCGACATATGCTGCATTATTTGCGGCAAGTACATGATTATTACTTAGGATATAAGCTTTGCCTAGATTCGGGCCATCGCTATATTCAAGCAACAACCCCATCGTTCCTGCAGTAATAGTTGGATGTCCTATACTTTGGCCACATGGGCTAGGTCGACGTCTTAATGCGTTAACTGTTTCAGTTTGCTCTGGAATTTCATCAATGGCACTAGGAATGTCTTTTTTTTCATTGTAATTTGAGTGAGTCAATGCCACAATTTGACCTTCTTTAACGACGCTAACACGGATATGCTTTTCTTCTTCCTGTTCAGCCTT
>CAZZJE010000430.1:0-1893 GCA_964654295.1 uncultured bacterium
GATAGGTTTCAGAAGAGAGTTTCCAGTCCGAAAGATCGACTCCATCCAATAAACGCAAGCGGATGGCTAAAAGCTCTCGTATGCGCGATTCTGTATCGAGAGGCTCATCTTCAATAATCGGTAAAAGGCCTTGAGAGATGCTTTGCAAGTAGCGTCCCAAATGCTCCACATTTTTCCATCGTTTTGCCTGCCAAAAGCTATGGGCTGAAGGTCCAAGGCCAAGATAGGGACGGCCAAGCCAGTAGCCGCTGTTGTGCCTCGATCTTCTTCCGTTTCGAGCAAATGCAGATAGTTCATATTGCTCTAATCCTACAGAAGCAAAACAGCTGATTGCCTCGGCATACATCGCAGCACCCTCTTCAGCTGTTGGAAGCTGCGGCTGCAATTCTGCCCGTTTTTTATAATAAACTGTATGGGGTTCAATTGTGAGGTTGTAGAGAGAGAGGTGAGCGATAGGAAGCTTAGCAGCTAAGGCAATAGTCTCTTGCCAGCGTTCCATCGTTTGGCCGGGAAGCTCATACATTAAGTCAATTGTGACATTTTCTATCCCACCTTCAACGACAGCTTCGGTAGCTTCTACTGCTTGCTGGGCGGTATGCTGCCTTCCTAACGTTTCTAAGAGCTGATTGTCGAGTGATTGGACTCCCAAACTCACACGATTGACACCTGCAGCAGCAAATTGACGCATAAAATCAGCTGTCACCCCTTCAGGATTGGCTTCTAGAGTGATCTCAGCTTCAGCCGCCGGTGCAATCTGTTCAATTAATGTCCCAATAGCTTTAGGCCCCAAAAGAGAAGGTGTTCCGCCACCAAAATAGAGCGAAACGATTTTGTGATTAGCTAGGAGCTGCTTTTGCAGCTCCCATTCTTTAAGAATTGCTTTGACAAGAGGCTCGTGTTGATCTGGCTTGTCAGGAAGAACAAAGAAATGGCAGTAGGGACATTTCCGTTGACAAAACGGAACATGCACATAGATAGAGGCCTCACCACTCATCGGCATCCGGATCGACGATGCCTCCACGGCGCCAGCGGTTGCGGTCGCTAAAGTAGGACTCCTCCTCTTCAGCCTCCTCTTCATCCTCTTCTCCTGCCGCTGTCTGCTCATCCTCGTCGCGATCGTCATACTCAGATGTTTCAAATTCGGCAGCTTCTGTTTCCATGTCAAAATGGCTGTCATGGATTCCAACCGCTGTCTCAGCAATCTCAATATCAGGAATCGTTGGCATCTCTGTATAAGCTGTACGGCCTGTTGGACGTTTGGGAGCAGCAAACTCTTCTGCTTCTCCACTCTCTTTTAAGAATTGCAGACGCTCTTTCTCTTCATCGATCTTTTCTTGAATCGATTTGATCTCTTCTTTATGCTTCTGAATATCTTTTTTTGGAACAAGCCCCAATTTTAGCCACTGTTCAAGATCCTTGAACTCAGCTTCTAATTTTTTGAGTCTTTCACTTTTAATTGGTCTAACCATAGTTGTTACACACAACACTTTAGAGTTTTTTGAAAATCAATCTCTTACTATTAGTTTACGCGATCGCTTGCCATCTTTCAAGCTGTTTTTTCACCTGTAGCTGAGAGCCGCTTTTTTGCTTCACTCTGGTGAATGCGACTTGCCCAGAATGTAATGAGAACCAAGTCGACAATCACAAACAAGAAATAATACCCCTCACCTCCACTTCCAAATCCATAACTATGCAATCCTGTCCCTAAAATATAATTCACTCCATACCATGTAAAGGTCACTGCTTGCAAGCCTACAACAGCTCCAACAAATAATCCCAATGTTGAAATTAGCTGAAACCGATAAGCGTGAATCCAAACTAAATAGAGAACACTTGTAATAAAGGCCCAAGATTCCTTGGGGTCCCAATCCCAGAATCGTCCCCAACTTTGGG
>CAZZJE010000431.1:0-1893 GCA_964654295.1 uncultured bacterium
TCTCTCTTTACAACAGCTTCAACAAGAGAGTCTCGGTCTAAATTTTGGTAAGAATGCACTTCATAAGTATTCATGAAGGCTATATTAATAAAATTTCAATAAAAATCCAATGGAATTTTATCGAACCATAACACTTTAATTGACTCGATAACGTAATTGGAGCCGCTTTGGTATAATTCCCTCAAGCAGCATCAAAAATTGCCTTCGATCCATTTGCTGTCCGCTTCCCCATTTCCAGGCAAAGCTCCCTTTTTCAACTCGCTTAAACCAAATAGCAAGGCCATCTTGATCCCAGTAAAGAACTTTAATGTGATCCTTTTTGCGATTGAGAAAAATGAAAAATGCTCCAGATAACAGTTCATTTGGAAAAAGCTGCTCAACTAAAGCGCTAAGCCCTTCAAAGCTTTTCCTCATACTTACAGGCGTTTGGCAAATGAATAAGCGTGCATTGCCAGGAATTGTCAACATGATAACTCAAGAAGCAGTTGCAAACACTTTTTTAAGGCAGAGCTATCAAAATTTCTCTCTAAATGAATTTCATAGCCCAAGTATTTTAGAATAACCCCTGATGAATCAACCCTAGCTGTGTGCTCCTTTAGAACTTCTGCAAAATCGCTCTTTTTCAAAGGCGGCTTTGGAAAGAGCTTGTCTCGCCAGTAAAAAAAGCGTTGAATTGCGATATCATGTTGCCTACACCATGCTGCAACTGAAAGACCACTTTGCTGTTGCTCAGAAATTTTCTCTTTCCATTCGCTTAAAGAAGCCTCTGATGTAAGTCTTGGCATAATCTCTCCTTTTTAAAAGAAGAGAGTGCAGAAACCGAGAAATTATTAGAAGATGGCTAGATTAGACGGATACCTTTATCAATGAGTTTTTGTACCTTCACACCAAAATTGACGTCATTAAAACCTGTATTGATTTGTCCGTAAACAAGAGGAGGCATTACAACTGCCAGCGGAAAAGAGCAGAGAATACTAGATAAAACCATATGCTTAAAACCATTAAACTTATAAAAACAACCCATCTCATTACTCCTTTCTTTTTAGCGTCGATTTCGTTTCCAAGGACTCTAAAAAACTGAAAGATTCCTGTTGTGATTGGAAAAGCGAAAACCGCGTTAAAAACTATTAGTAAACCTAAATTTTTAAGTTCTAACATTTATGCACCTTTTTGCCGGCAGTATACTGATGTAATATTTTAATTTATAGAACCAAAAACGGCTATTTATTTTTAAGTACGTCCTTTAAAAATCATGGCGTTATTGCTTGGTCGATCTGCTTAGCTAATAGCTTTTAAGTAAAAAATTCAGCTTTTCGAAGAGATTATTAACCGCAATCAGAAGAACTCTTCGCTTCTTCCTTCCTTAGACCGAACTCTTAAAAATAATGAGAAATCACCAATGAGAAGGCTGGCATAGACACCGTGGCTATTTTAGAAAATGGCTAATCGAAGATGTTACTACAGTAGTTGGGCTGCATCTAGAAACATGTGGTGGATGTGACGGAAGCCATTTTGATTTGGAAGCAAATCAAAACATACTCATCCAATTTTTAATGACGTACTTATAATCTCTTCAAATTCTTTCACATAAGCTTTCACATCGGCATGCTTATTATAGCAGGAAATGGCATGTTTAGACCTAGAAGTGTAAAACAGCGGATCTTGAATGAGTTGTAGAGTTAAGTTGACATAATCTTGCCTTCTGCCGGAGTCGATGACAAAATCTGCCCCTAAAAAAGCCGAGCCATAGCGAGCTTGAGGGGGGGCCATTCGGATCATCCATAATCCAAGAAGATAACTGTTAATTAATTGATGTTCAAGCACTTATTTTATTACCGACTTTTAAATAACTCATGCGAAGTTAGCTCATAAAACTACCTTTATAGTTAGGAT
>CAZZJE010000432.1:0-1891 GCA_964654295.1 uncultured bacterium
TGAAAGTCCCCGCTATTTAGTTGGCGATTCAAAGTTGTATCATGAAGACAATAAAGACAATTTATCAGAAATAAAATTTATTACACGTATACCAAGAACATATAAAGAAGAAAGCAAAGCGATTGCAATCGCTGTAGCATCGAATAAATGGGTTATGTTAGATGAAAGCAACAAATATTATGTTTATACCACATCTCATTTTGATATTGAACAACGCTGGATGGTTATTTGTTCCGAATCAGCCAAGTTACGCGCTGAAGCGACGATCAATAGACAAATAGAGAAAGAATATCAAGCTGCAGAGCGCGCATTAATGCATCTTAGAAATAAGGTTTTTTCATGTGAATTGGATGCAAAAAAAGAATTAAGTGAAGTGTCATCTAAATTTAAGTACCATGAAATTATGTTAGATAAAATGATTTCACGCGATTGTTATGGGCAGACTGGCCGCCCCAAAAAGACGGATGAACCAGTAAAAACCATTTATCAAATAACCGCTATGATTGCATCACTTTACTTGAGAAGAAAAGAAAGGCTTATACAGCACTCCTGTTACATTATTGGGACAAATACGACGGAATCTGAATTATCTCCGGCACAAGTTATTGAAGCTTACAAGAATCAAAATGCCAGTGTTGAGCGTGGATTTCGATTTTTAAAAGACCCGCAATTTTTTGTTTCCTCATTTTTCTTAAAAAAACCATCACGCATTATGTCATTGCTAATGATCATGACGTTATCCTTATTAATATATTGTGTCACGCAGAAACATTTACGGGAACAACTTGTTGAGAAAAATGATACATTGCCAAATCAAATTAAAAAGCCTGTAAAAAATCCAACAATGAGATGGATATTTCAACTCATGGAAGGCATAGATGTAGTTTATGTGCGCATAAGAAATAAAATGCAAATAAAAATTACAGGTATCACAGAGCTTCGTAGAAAAATTATCTTATTCTTTTTTGATTCGGTTCAGAAAATCTATGGAATTGAGAAAATGGGGTGATCAATGTATGTTATTATGATATTGTTGACAATAATAAATGAGTGTCGAATCCGCTATCGGATTATAAACTTTTTGCATAACACGTGGGGACATAATATCCCGCAATTTGGTACGCTTCAATAGACTCTTGAAATCCGTCCATCTATCTATATTGGGAAACCAAAATCTTAGCTTCAAACTCTCTGGAGAAATTTTACGAATTCGTGCCCATAAAAACAATCTAGCTACTGGATATAAATTATGCAATAGCGCAGGATCATTTACCACATCCAACGTCATCGCATCGCGCTCAGCTTCGGTCATTTCACCAAAGCGATGATCATCTTCAGATGTCAGTGCATAACAAGCTGCGAAATAAGACATGTGTTTCTTTTGAAGATTATATAACAGCCCATCTTCACGCATCTTATTAGCCAGTATCGGATAAGCGATGGCCAAACCCACTTGCTCAGAGACTGACAGTAGATTAAATAAGGTTTGATTACTGTATAACGCTAGTGCAACAGAGGAATCTTTTATGGCACATTGATAAGCAGCCGAATGTAAATAAAAATCCATTTTATAGCGCTTATAATATTTTTCTGAATACATTATACGCCATCGCTTAAAAATGGCTTGCTTGTAATCTTCTGAAAGTTCTCGGGAAGAATCAATTAATACGAGAAAAAATAATGGGTATTGAAGCACTAAATACGCTATTTGCATTGAACCAAAAATTTCATGGCTTTCAGAATAATAAATTTTCATAGCAATTCGGGGATACAGCATTGCTAAATCAAATTGATCATCCCTGCTTAATCCTCCCAAATAAGTACTTATGGAATCGTTAAAGAATCCTCCTTCCATAAACTGCGGGTCCAAGTCAATAGTATAGGCCTGTGC
>CAZZJE010000433.1:0-1876 GCA_964654295.1 uncultured bacterium
TTCATGACTCGAATCATAGCGGTTCTTAGGCGGAGGAATGAGAGCATCTAAGTATTTTCTAACAGTTACTTTTTCTAACCATTTTCTGACCGTTTCTGTGAGATCTTCCCTGTTTTCGGGAATCAGCTCGTTTAATGGCTTAGAAGAGTTCCAAGGGGTTTCAAGAATAGATGAGACAATATCTGCAACCTCTTGCCTGTATTCTTTTGGGGTGTTTTTAATTTCTTTAAGAACAGTAGCTTTTGAATAAAAGTCTAACGGATCCTTTTCAAAAGCTTGATGAATCTTGTAAATCTCTTTTGCTTCTTCAACAGAGCAGGGAGCGATTTGATCTACATATTTTTCAATCGGTTTTTTCTTTTCCCAATTTTTTTCCCTTATTAACTCATACACCAGAGAGCGCTTCTCTTCGTTCATAGCACAGAGAAGAGGAATTAACTTTTCATGATCATTAAATTTTGTCGAATAGAGTTCCCTAAATAGATCTCTATGTTCAGGCGCGAGAGCGCGTAAAATTTTAATAAACTCAGTTCTAACTGAAGGCTTATAGCCTCCATATTTTATAAAAATATCCTCCACTTTCCATTGCTCAAAAGCAGTGGCAATCCCTTCCACCTCATCGTTTGGGAGATCGGCTAAGGCCATGCAAATTCTCTGCTTTTTATACTGGGGCTCACTTTCTTCGGGAGATACCATCTTTTCCAAAGCGGCTTTAATGCAGTGTCGCGACTTTATCGATAGATTCAGAACTTTTTGCACTGCCTCCTCAAGAAAATCGTACTTAAGTTGTCCGGAGAGATAGACGACAACGAGTTCGCCACTAACTTTTCTGTCTTGTGTAGACATTGCAGGAATGGGTGAGTTGGAAGGGGATGTGATCTTCTGTAAATGCTCTAGAAAAAATCCAGAAGCTACAAAGTTTCCCTTAATCGCAGCTTTTCGAATTGCAAGATGCAAGGTGTTATGAAGGCCGTAGGACAATGGCGTTGGATTAGGTGAGAGCTCAGGCCAAACTTTTGCAGCAGTTATTGCTTGAGATAAACGACTCATCTGCTCTTCATCGGTGACCTGCATGTTTCGTATCACTCGACACACAATTTTGAAGGGAATTACCTCCAATCTATAATCATTTGGAAAAGCTTCTTTATATTTTAGAATACTCTCAGGCTTAAGTAGAGCCTCGATAAGTTTCTCCACGGCCTCTTTTTTAAGCAGAGATGGTAACTTCTCTTTTGGCAATTCGGCAACTTGATGCCAGGTAAGATTAGAGGTTAAAGGATGAAAATGGGTCATGGAAGTCTCACGTAATTTTTTTAGTTGGTATTAGCTAAAGAGTCTGAAATTACTCTTTCGTAATAAAAATCTCTCTCCCAATCACGGGCGGTATGTGCTTTGAGAAGAGCTTGTTGAGCTTGATTTCTCTGCTGATCATTTAATTTAGAAAAGAGTTCAATTAATCGGTTGGCAGTGCCATCCCAAGCAATATGCGAATGCTTTTTGAAGATCTCAGGAAAATATTTGCAGATGGAAACTCGATCGCCTACCGGCACCTGCTCTAAAGTAGGCATTAGCTCATTTAAATTTGAATGATCACTATTTAAAAGCTTTAACGCTTCACAAAACTCTTGGCTTTCTCCTAAAGGGAGTCTTTGAACTTGGGCGATAATTTCCTTGATTGTCCAATCAAATCGTAACTTTTCATCTTTAAAATAAATCATAGCAGCACAGACCTCTGCACGCTTTTCTGGAGCAGAGTTTTCCACCATCTTAAGATTACGCAGATTCCAGTCTGTATAGCAGAGAGCTGCTTCTCCATAAGCGAGCCTTTGACCTCGAGGGACAGCTGCAAAAGCATCAATCAGCTCTTGGGGATAGC
>CAZZJE010000434.1:0-1875 GCA_964654295.1 uncultured bacterium
CACCCATATTGGTAAGATTTATATGTGCATTGGGCCTCATAACACAACAATTTTGCAATTACCTCTAAAGCCTACGCTACTTCTCTTCTAAATCTTTCAGTAGCTTTAGAGCTTGTCTAATATCATTTTGCTCTTTCAGAAGAGGTTCTAAGAGGTCACCTACTTTTTGTAACCGCTTAAAAATTGTTTTGATGGTAAATGAAGTGGGGTCGAGGCCACGTTTTACCTCCGACCATTTAAGAGGAGTGGAGACAGTGGCTCCTGGCCTTGGGCGGACTGTATAGGGAGCAGCTAGAGTTTGGCCAGGGTTGTTTTGCATGAAGTCGATATAAACTTTCTTTTGCCGTTTCGATGGGCTTCTCAGGATAGAGGATATCTCCGGCAGTTGATGGTTAATGACTGTCGCTAAAAGCTCCGCAAACTTACGGACAACATTAAAATGGTAGTGATGCCCTAAAGGAATGAGAATGTGGAGTCCGGTGGCTCCAGAAGTTTTACAATAGCTTTTTATCTGAAGACTTTCTAAGAGCTCATGGATTGCTTTGGCGACTTCAACAACTGCATCAAAATCGATTTTTTCAGGGTCCAGATCTAAGAGAAGAAAGTCGGGTTGATCCAGATGATGAATGGTCGAAAGAAACAGATGGATTTCAATACAACCTAAGTTGGCGACATGTAGAAGAGAATGCAGATCGTTGATAACAATATAGTGGACGACATGATCAGTATGTTGGACAGCTACTGTAGAGACGCCTTCAGGTGCTTTTTCAACGTTCTTTTGGAAAAAACCAGCATCTTGAATCCCGTTGGGTTGACGATGCAAGGTGATGGGGCGATCTTTTAGATAGGGCAACATATAGGGAGCGACCTTTTCATAGTAGGCAATCAGGTCGCCTTTGCTGTAGCCTTCGCTTGGCCAGTAGATTTTGTCGAGATTGGTTAGCCCAGATTCTGTTGATTTCTGACTCATGGATGGCTCTCCAATGGTTTTTCGCGTTTAACTTCTTCTGCTGATTTGTCGATGCGCATGCCTTTGAAGATAGGTTGGCGCATGATTCCCTCTTTTGTCCACTCTGAAAATGCCACCTCACATACAAGCTTTGTAGAAACCCAGGTAACAGCTGTATTAGGTTTCGGGGCTTTTTTAAAGGGAGAAGAGTTCTGTACAATTGGTTGTAGCTGATTATAGACCTCGTTGAGGCTTTTTTGATTAAATCCTCCTCCTACATGTCCCGTATAAATTAATTCTCCATTTTCATAGACATCGACGAGAAGCGCTCCAAACTTTTTACGAGCTCCTTGTGGGGCTGTAAAGCCTCCAATAACCATCTCTTGTCTGCTATGTGTCTTGATCTTCTGCCAATAAGGGCTGCGACGCATCACATATGGCGAACGACTATCTTTAGCTAAAATGCCTTCAAATCTATGCTTGATAGCAACATTGAAAAAATCGATCCCTTTTTCTTGCACATGGTCACTAAAGCGTATCGTTTCTGATTTTAAGGGAGCCAATAGTTCTTTTAAAAGTAATTTTCTCTGGAGGAGAGGCAAGGATGTGATGTCATGGCCATTGAGATAGAGAAGATCAAAGACATAGTAAGCCAAATGGCCTGACTGGTTGCTGCGAAAATTTTGCATTAACTGGAAGTCAGATTTTCCCTTGGCGTCTAAAATGACGACCTCTCCATCCAGAATGGCTTCGGATACTTTAAGACGTTTTAACTCTTTGATAATCGATGGAAATTCTTCGTTGAACGAACGTTGGTTGCGCGAGATAAGATTGTAGCTCTTATTCTGAATAAAGGTGAGGACTCGATAGCCGTCCCATTTGACCTCAAAAATCCAATGGGGATCATCAAATGGCTTATCCACCAG
>CAZZJE010000435.1:0-1872 GCA_964654295.1 uncultured bacterium
TTGTATCGGTGGGACTGTGGCTGCTTAGCCACCTGGTAGCAGCTTCAACGGCTTCACGCTCTCTTTGGACTTGGTCTAACTTCGTGCAGCAGCTCTTTCTTCTGGGAATAGCCACTATTTGATTAGATGGATTAATGCTTAGCTGGAAGCTAGGATTAAGAGCTCGGTCTAAAACTTCGTAAGTTGTCATGTTATCAAGGGTAAGAGATTAATTTAGATGTATTATATTGAATTTTTAATTTAATTCAATGTGTTTCGTTTGTGTTAGTTGTTGTGTATTAGAGTGGAAATTTAGTTAGTAATTATTTTGCTGATGTTAAATTATGGAATTGCCAACTTCTTGGCCTTGTTGCATAATAGGCCTGACAAAATGGATTTTTTAATTGTTGGTTAAAGTATTTAATACCCCACCCATCTAAGCTTCTTAAGTAGCCTTAAGTTCCCATTCAAACTTTGGCATGCTTTTTTTTATGCCTGTTAATTTTTCTAAAAGGCTATTACGCAGCAAGGCCTAAGCGGTCTATAGGGACACTTGGATTGTTTCAATCAGTTTTGTCAGGCCTATTATGCAACAAGGCCATCCTTTTCTATAAATTTAATCTGCTCGGCTTCAGCTAAAAGATTTTGCCTTTAGACGAGAGATCTTTGCGGAAGCATGTGTTTCAAGCTATTTAATTTTGCCTTTAAGCTGTTCGATTTTCTTTTCAAGATCATTGTGAATCGCACCATTTAATAAAACTGATGAAGAGTCAATATCTCTTGATATAGTCTGACCTGCTTCAATGAACGTATGTTTTAAAGTAACTTTAAAAGCTTTTCGTTGTTGAGGTTCAATAGAAATCTCCCAATCATTATTAACTTTACCATCTACGTTGGTAAACTTAATTCTAGCGCAACCTTCAGCGTCTTTGGGCTGATTGTTAAAAAAATCGACATTTTTTTTACATTTTTCAATTCGAGATGGTAGTTTATCAGCGGTTTCTGCAGTTAAACATGGCAAGAAAGTAAAATCTCTATAGTCACATTCGATTTGCAAAGAACGAGTGTTAGTCTTAACGCAAATATTAGAGAGGCTGGGATCCTTTGTCACTGGGCTTATAAGGTTGTCATAGCGTCTTTTGGTGTCAGCGATGAGATCTTCAACCCATTTACGGATCTGTTCCATTGAAGTCGTTGGCTCTACTCTTAGTTCATCCACTATAAAACCTTTGTCGCCTGGAACCCAGCGGTGAGCTTTAAGAAGGTCGGTCGAGCCTCGTTCTACGGTTAAGGCGACAGATTGAAGCAGGCAACTTCCTAATTGAAGATTATCGCCATTATTCAATGCTTCTTCAAGCTTATCAAGATTGACTGTGAGACCTTGGCATGCAGTATGGTAGCGATTGTAACTTTCAATTGTTTCCTCTAAAACTGCTTCTAAATTTCTACTGCCAATTTTGCAGAGCTCTTGAGCGACAGGCTTTCCATTTACTTTTTGTAAGTTGATGATGTAATCATAATGGAGGGACTCATTCACGAAACCCATATATTTATATTGAACCGTAAACTCATAAGGACCTACCGTCTTTAAGATTTCACCATTTTCATTTCTATTGCTGTCAAAAAATTCTTGGTTGGCTCTTTTCGTTGTAGTTGCTGTTTCAATTTCATGACGTCTGGAGGCAATAGCCGTTTTAAGTTGTTCAAAATGGACTTGTTGTAATCCACTGCTTTCGAAACGCTCGACTCCTTTGCCTAAATCAATAGAGACATAGTATTTGCATGTTTGGAAGTCAGCTTGAATGCCATCAGGGTTATTGTTTTCAAGGAGAGCATCAATTTCAGCTAGGCGGGCTTGATTCTCACGGATCAGCTCTGTTGCCCAGCTTTTGA
>CAZZJE010000436.1:0-1865 GCA_964654295.1 uncultured bacterium
AGCGTCTGCTCTCCCCTCGCTGCAAGCTGGTTGCTATTGGGCATGTCTCCAATGTTTTAGGCACCATTCATCCCATCAAACAAGTAATTGCCATGGCCCATGCTCATGGAGCCAAAGTTTTAATCGATGGGGCGCAGGCAGCGCCGCATGTCAAAGTGGATGTTCAAGATCTCGATGCCGATTTCTATGTCTTTTCCGGCCATAAGATCTATGGCCCGACAGGCATCGGGGTTCTCTATGGAAAAGAGGCGCTTCTCAACGCCATGCCTCCTGCACAAGGTGGAGGAGACATGATTGCCCATGTCACCTTTGAAAAAACGAGCTATACAGCCTTGCCATTGAAGTTTGAAGCTGGCACACCGATGATTGCCGAAGTGATGGGTTTAGGTGCAGCCTTTGATTATTTGAATGCCATTGGATTGGAGACCATCTCTGCTTGGGAGCATACCCTCTTAGAGGCAGCGACACAGCAGATGGAGGAGATTCCTGGGGTAAGGATTATTGGAACGGCAGCTCAAAAAGGCGGGATCATTAGCTTTGTTGCCGAGCATGTGCATCCCTTAGATTTAGGAACTGTTTTAGATTTAAAAGGCATTGCTGTTCGAACAGGTCACCACTGCTCCCAGCCAACGATGCAGCGTTTTGGCGTCGAAGCGACAACGCGTGCCTCATTTGGACTCTATAACACGTTAGAAGAGGTCGATCATTTTATTGAAAGCCTCCATCAAGCGATCTCTCAGCTACGTTAAAGGAACTTGCGACATGCGCCTTTCTGCTCCAGAAGCAATTGAACAAATTAAACAGGGTAAAGTCGTTGCCATCCCTACAGAAACTGTTTATGGGTTAGCTGCACGATTTGATCATCTGGATGCCATTGAGCAGATTTTTCAGCTAAAAGGCCGTCCCCACAATAATCCCCTAATTATCCACTTAGCCGATTTGTCACAGCTTGGAGACTTTGTCATCGATTGGCCTGAAGGGTTAACCAGTTTAGCACGAGCCTTTTGGCCCGGTCCTTTGACGATCGTTTTACCTATCGACAAGCAGCACATCCCTTCCCTTGTCCGGGCAGGGCTACCGACAGCTGCTTTTCGGGTGCCAAATCATCCTTTAGCCAAAGAGATTTTGGAGCAAACAGGACCGTTAGTCATGCCTTCCGCTAACCTCTCTGGACGCCCTTCGGCAACCTCATACCTGCATGTCGAAGAGGATTTTGGTGTCGATTTTCCCGTTGTCGATGGAGGTTCTTGTCGACATGGTGTTGAATCGACAATTGTACTGGCGCAAAAGGGAGAGTGGCATCTGTTAAGACATGGAGCGGTCTCAATCGCTCAATTAGCAGAAATTCTTCAGAAAGATTTAGAGGTTTCAGTCAATAAAAGGGCAGAAAATGGCGCGCCCCTCTGCCCGGGACAGCTCTATCGCCACTATGCCCCGCAAGCGAAGCTGCTATTAGCTCCCAAAGAGCCACCAAACGGTGTCGACTGCATTGTAGGCTTTGCAGATCGAATCTATCCTGAAGGGATACAAACGTTTCTTTTGGGGCATTCGGATCGACCGGAAGAGGTTTCAGAAAAGCTCTATGCCGTTTTACGCGAGCTGGATCGCGAAGAGATGCGGCTCGCTTGGGTAGATATGCGCTTTCCAATTGAAGGTCTCTGGAAGACAATACGCGACCGCCTCATGAAGGCTGCCGGGCTGTAGTCGTTTTGACATGTAGCGTAGGCTTTAAAGGTAATTGCAAAATTGTTGTGTTATGAGGCCCAATGGACAGGCACAATGCCTCTAAATCTTACCTATATGGGCGTCTAAAGCTATTTGGAGTGCGGTGACTTGTCACATAGGCGTCAAGCTAAGCAAGTCTC
>CAZZJE010000437.1:0-1863 GCA_964654295.1 uncultured bacterium
TTAAAATATTTGAGTCTTCATCAAGGTGAGCTAATTGCCTTTGAATAGAACTGTAAAGGATTACGTATTCACCGTAGAAAAATTGCTTTCATCTCACATTCCGCAGCCAGTAACGTAGAAATTTCTATTTAATTCTGCAAATAATTGTGCATAATTCACTATTTTTGGAGTAAATATGCATGGAATTAGCAGGGGCAAAGGCGGAGCCGATAGGCCATCTCGGATTAATAGCAGCCACAATGCAAGATATGGGCATAATGGAAAAAATTGATGATCAGTTAGGCGTCATCAATGGCGGTATTCGATTGGGTCAGCGTGTAGGTGCAATGGTATTGAATGGCTTAGGTTTTATTAATACGGCGCTCTATATGACCCCTCGATTTTTCTATGATAAACCGGTATCGCTTTTATTAGGCGATAATGTGACAGCAAAACAATTAAATGATGACAGTTTAGGGCGTTGTCTTGATAAAATTGCCGAGTATGGGCCTACCCGATGGTATAGTGAAATTGCATTAGATGTCGTTCAAAAAGCGGGCTTGTTATCGAGAGCAGCGCATATTGATTCAACCACGCTGAGTTTGTATGGCGATTACCGTCAGAGTGATATTGAAGTGAGTCCCAAGCCGTTATTAGGCTACTCTAAAGACCATCGGCCTGATCTAAAGCAGGTCACATTGCAATGCGTATCGCTTGGGAAAAGTGCTTTACCTATCTGGATGGAAGCATTAGATGGTAACAGCAGTGATAAAAAAAGTTTTCCTGAAACAGTTAAGCGAGTCACCGAATTTTATAAAGAAATAGAAATGGCACCTAAGATGTGTTTTATAGGTGATAGCGCGTTATATGGTGACAAACTAAATGATCTGAATATTGACTGGTTAACCCGTGTACCTGAAACCTATAGTGAGGCTAAGGCACTCATTGACAGTAGCGTTATTAACTGGGTCCAGACAGAAGATCAGCGGTATAAAATCTCCCCTTATCAGCCAAAAAGCCAAAATGAACGCTGGTTGTTGGTACGTTCTGAACCTGCATTTGATAGAGAAAATGAGACATTTTTAAGAAAGCACGCAAAGATTTTTATTGAGTTAGAGAAATTGCTATGGCATTGTTCATGTCAATTATTTAACTGTGAAAAAGATGCAAGAAAAGCCATTGAAAAAATAATCAAATCTAAGAAACACTATTACAACATAAATTACGAAGTAACGTCTATACCCTGTTTTAGCAATAAGGGGCGACCTCCAAAAGGTCAATTGCCGGATTCTTTTTCGTATCAAATAAACCTATTGGGTATCTCCAGTGATTTAGTAAGAATTAAAAGGCAACGAGAAATTTTGGGTAGATTTATTCTAGCAACGAATGTTCTTGATGAAGAGATCCTCTCCAACGAATCCATGTTATTTGACTATAAAGATCAAGGTGAAATTGAAAGAGGATTTCGCTTTATAAAAAATGATACTTTTGGTTTGGATGAAGTCTACCTAAAGAAACCAGAAAGGATAGGTGCTCTTATGGCAGTGATGACACTTTGCTTATTAATTTACGGGTTGACCCAATATCGTTTGCGTGACGCATTACGCAGCAATAATGAGTCATTGCCAAATCAAAAAAAGAAACCAACACAAAAACCCACATTGATGTGGATATTTACCTTATTTTCCTCCGTCACCATGATTAATCTTCCAAAGGGGAGAAACAAAGAAAAAAGAATCACGATGAACTTGTATCCCTTCCATCAGAAAGTGATTCTATTATTAGGAGATACAGCGAAAAAAATATATTTGCTACCAGAAAAATTAACTTTAAACGATGTTGAGTTAAATCAAAAAAACTGGCTCGAATGGTGCGGAATGTGAG
>CAZZJE010000438.1:0-1826 GCA_964654295.1 uncultured bacterium
CTGCTTATCCAGCAAGTGAGCAGCAACTTCAGTATGGGCTTGAGCAAATTCTCCCTGTTTTAGATAGGCGAGCTGCTCTCCAATCGATTTTTTAACTGCCTGTTTGACTCTCGTACCCATTGAAACCAGAGCATTACTACCCTTGACGATTCCAATGCTTTTTCCTCTTAGAGATTTGGCAATAAAGCTGCCTGTCGTTCCACTATTTGCGGCTCGACCTAAGCCAAATTTTTCTGCGACCAAAAATTTGTCACGACTAATCGACCAGCGCTTGTCTAGGTTATTTTTATAGAGATTAGGATCGCTCTTTTTGGCGTCACGATAAGCTTTTAGCTCTGGACTTAATAAGTTCTCCATGGCTTTTGCAGTCTCTTTTGTCTGCAATTGCTGCAAAACTTTCTCATCTTTATGCTTCAATTGACTAAAAATAGTCACTAAACGCTCAATTGCCGCCTGATTAGCCTTTTCTACACTCGGATCTTTTCCATAAGAAATAGCACTGATAAATCCAGATTTATCTAAGGACTTTGGAGAGGATAAATCTTCCAAAATTGAGAAAATAGCTTTCGAAAGCTCCCTCTCCCGCTGCGCTTGGTAAGGCGTAAATAACCTTCCCAAAAAATTTTTAGCCGGATTGCATTTAATCTTTCCAGATCGGCTTAGAGAAAGCTTGGAAGGATCATTTGTAAGTATCCTTTCAAAATTTTCCAAGTTGTTTTTATCACTCAAACTAAAACAACAATTACTTGTGAGCATGACTTTACCTCTGCTTTAAAGGAGGTCATTATACTTTTGAAATATTATCGTTTCTTAAAGCTCACATTTATTTTTAAATTCTTACGGACAAAAGAACGGCAAGACAAGAGATCAATTTAATAACATCTCCAAATAAAAATAATTGATTGAAATAGAATTGAATATATTATAATCTTTAAAAACTCAACAATTCACTTCAGGTATCTTTAATGTCTTCTTGTAATCTACAAAGTCAAGCCATCTTTTTTGAAGCAGAACTATTTGATCAAAGAATGAGCGCGCCTCAGGTAGTAGCCCAACTAATTAATAAGAAAGAGAGTAAAGAAGATTGTCTCCAGCGTATCTATCTGTTAGGGGCAGCTTTAAGAGATCCTAACCTGGATGCTGTACCCATTTTGAAAGAGTTAAAGAAAAAAAAGCAGATAAAGGCATTTATTCAAGGCCTATTAACGTTGGACACTCACCCAGTTTATCGCTTTAATAAAGAGCTCATTCCTTTAGTCATAAAAGCAGTTCTTGAAAACTTCAAAATAACCGAAAAGCAAAAAACGACTCTTCAACAAGAGCAATTAGAAATCCAAAATTTATTGAAAACATCAGAGGCCCCCCAAAAAAGTAATCCTTTCGATGATTTTAAATGGAACGTTTACGAAGCTAATATTAAAGCAGCCTTAAATCCAAGTGGCTTGGTTAAAGGGGAAGAAATTGGAAAATGGGTGACGTCAGAACTCTGCCTTCGGCATGTCTCCAAACCTGACGCGGCTCAAGAAGAGAGAACTAGTGGAGCTTATGGCGATGCCATTTCAATTTCAAAAGGCATTATCTCATTAATGCTCGCTTTAGCTGCGACAGGCCGAATCAACTCTAAAATTTTTGAAGCTGTGACAAATCCAGCTGAATTAACTCCTTCTGCCTGTATTCGAACTAAAATTGGCTATTACTACGATCACTGGGATTCAGTCGAAAAACAGCTCGCTCTCAATGAAAAGCAAATTATTGCTCAAGAACTAGAAAAGTCAATCACAGAATTTGTTTATAAGAGTTTATTGGAATTAGATATTCCTTTTGAT
>CAZZJE010000439.1:0-1824 GCA_964654295.1 uncultured bacterium
TTGGGTAACTGACGATAGGCGCAATATGATCCCAGTGTTTGATTGCTTCTGCTAATTGCTGATTCATGATGTACCTCACTTATTTCCAAGCATTTTGATCATATTCACGATGGGTTAATATATGCCTGATATAAATTTTTTGCCTTTCAAATGGAATACTGGCAATTAGTCTTAGCTAATTGCCACCAATATAAAAGACATATAAGTCTCCAACTCTATCGACACTATTGAAACTTTTTTTAAGCTCGGCAAAATGGCTAAAATTATTCTTTTCAGCCACTCTAAGCCATCCATCTAAGGCCTGAGCTGAGTTTGGGTATTTTGCTTTGGCTTCCCAAATCCGTTTTTGAGTAATAATATGCATATTTTCTTCCTGTCATTAGGCCTATTATATATCTCAAAATGAGATATATCAAGCGGGTTCACTCTCAACTCAACATATTCATCGTCAGATTAGTTGATAGTCTATTGCATGATGTTGGAGTCCCACCAGAATTTTTAGTTCCATAATCAACTTGTCATATGGTTTAAAAGACATTAATTTAATGACCAGTTAAATCACTATTTTGAGTTAGGTTAACGGATAATTTTAATTAGTCACATAACCGACCGTTTTCGTGACGCTCTCAAATAAATTGAACCCAAAGGGAGAGAGCCATGCTGGTGGGATACATGCGGGTATCAAAAGCCGATGGGTCGCAAAATACCGATTTACAACGGGATGCCTTGTTGGCAGTCGGCGTCCAGGAAGAACAAATTTATCAAGATCTCGCGTCCGGAAAACGAGAAGATCGGCCCGGCCTTAAGAACTGTTTAAAGGCATTACGGAAGAATGACACCCTGGTTGTTTGGAAACTGGACCGCCTAGGTCGTGACCTGCGCCACCTCATCAACACTGTACATGATTTAACAGCCAGGGATGTGGGTCTTAAAGTGCTGACAGGACAAGGGGCAGCAATTGATACCACGACTGCCGCTGGGAAATTAGTATTCGGTATCTTTGCCGCCTTGGCTGAGTTCGAACGCGAGATGATTCGAGAGCGTACCTTAGCAGGGATGGCCTCTGCTCGAGCCAGAGGTAGAAAAGGCGGGCGCCCTTATAAAATGACTCAAGCAAAGCTGCGACTAGCGATGGTGTCTTTGGGCCAACGTGACACTAAAATCAATCCCTTGTGCGCAGAACTGGGTATTTCCAAGCAAACACTGTACAGGCACGTATCACCCACAGGTGAGCTACGTGAAGATGGAAAAAAATTACTGGGTCACCCGTTGACAGTTGAAAAATAGAGTATCGTTTAGATTAAACCTTGACTCAACAAAGCGAGGATTTGAGCCTCCATTTCCTTTAGTGAAGGCCACTTCTGAAATGAGTGAAGCGCTCTTCTGAAAATGACACCCGAATTAAGTGCTTTTCCCGGCATGGGGTGTAATAGGAACAATCACTCTTGAAATAGGCAGCCACAGCTTTAGACTAAATTTGTTTATGGTTCATCGTATTTCTAAGCCTAACCGTAATTCCGCATCAAAAAATATAGAACGCCCTGTTTTCTCACCAAAATCAATGGAGTAAAATTACCTTTGAGAAAAAAACAATCACCCCTCAGGTGAAAAAACAGGAGCGAAGATAATGATCTCACAACGCCTTTTACCTTTCCAGTATGTCAGCAACCAAACAGTAACAAATTTAACTGCATTTGCTGGGTTGCCGCTTTACATGGACTTAGCGAATGTTTCGGGGTTAAATCGCGCTATCAGCCGACAGCTCAAAATAAAGAAACAAGGCTGGAAAGATGTTCAGCTTATTCTGTCACTCATCCTGTTAAA
>CAZZJE010000440.1:0-964 GCA_964654295.1 uncultured bacterium
TAGCTTTGGCAATCGCCTCACTAATCCGCATGACTTGGTTTGAGCTCTATGAAATTCCAACAGGCTCCATGCGCCCAACATTTCACGAACAGGATCGTTTAATTGTCTCAAAGACTCCTTTTGGGATTAATATGCCATTAGATACTGGGCATCTTTATTTTGATCCCAAGCTTGTGCAGAGAACGAGTGTATTCACCTTTTCTTCCGATCAGATACCAGTCTATGATTCTGACACGACCTATTTTGGACTATTCCCCTATAAGAAACGTTTGATTAAGAGGACGATGGGAAAACCGGGAGACACCCTCTACTTTTATGGTGGAAAAATTTATGGTATGGATCAAGAAGGCAACTTCTTGAGTGAGCTACTCAATAACCCATGGACTAACGATTTAGAGTACATCCCTTTTATGAATTTTGAAGGGGAAATATCGCATACAGCACCCGATCAGCTTCTCTATCAGCTATTTAATCAACCGACAGGTCGATTGACTGTAGCAGGCAATGGGGAACTTGTTGGAGAGGTTTTTAATGGCAAAGAGTGGGTAAAAGATCGACCCAAGGCAGCTAGCCGCCCGCATGACCAGGTCCAAACCTATAGCGATCTTTATGGCATCCGCAATTTTGCCATGGCACGTCTATTGACAAAACATCAAGTTCAAGACTTTTATCCTGAAGAGAGCCTTCGTTTAGACGATGCCAAGCTCTATTTAGAACTGCGCCATTCGCCAAGCTTAACCTATCCCACACCGACGCTCACCGAAGAGGCTGGCGGCTTAGGGGTGATGCTTACTCCCCAGATCTCTCTACTACCTTTACAAGATCAACACATCGATCAACTGATGCAAACGATGTATACAGCACGTTTTGAAGTGAAAAACGGACGGGCAAGGCGCTACAACGTCACTCCTATTCCCTATAGTGGTGCTAATCCAAAGGTAGCAAACGTTCCCGATGGCACCTA
>CAZZJE010000440.1:974-1790 GCA_964654295.1 uncultured bacterium
GTTCCAGACAACTTTGCCCTTTATAACCGCGATCCCGCTAATGTTCAGATGCTGTTTAACTTAGGATTTGAATTCAATTCAGCATTAGAGCCTCATGCTTTTGTACAGCGCTATTTGCCACATCGCTATGCTTACTTTAGAGATGGTGATCTCTTTATCATGGGAGCGCCCATTTTAAAATCGACTGATCCCGCACTCGTTGCCTTTTTGAAAAGAGAAGAGGAAAAAACAAAGCAAAACCGCAAAAGCCAAAGCTATCTTCCGTTTAAAGATTATGGCCCACCACTTAAAGATGGCAAGCTTGACATAGCTTTTATGCAAGCCTTTGGCCTTAAAGTACCGGCCAAGCACTATTTAGCACTTGGAGATAACCATGCCATGAGTGGAGATAGCCGCGTTTTTGGATTTGTGCCTCAAGCCAATCTTGAAGGCTCCCCAAGTTTTATTTTATGGCCTCCCGGACCTCGTTGGGGATTACCAGACCAAAAACCCTATCCTTGGATTACCACCCCTAACTTGATCGTTTGGGGATTAGCGGCTCTAATTTTTGCAGGATGGCTGCTCTACCGCTATTTAACGAGACGCGAGTCGATCTATCGAAAACTCTCTACGGTATGATTAAAGAGTTTTTTTGGAGTGTGGCGACTTGTCGCCGCTTTTGTTGCTCGCTTCAACTTGTCGAAGCGTTGAAAGTCCGATTATTTAATCTTTTTCTGGTATCCCAGCAATCTCGACAAGTCGAGATGCGCAAAAAGCGGCGAGTGAGCGTTCAGTCGGTAGTAAAAAACTATATTGCACGACTCATTCTAAGTTTTT
>CAZZJE010000441.1:0-1789 GCA_964654295.1 uncultured bacterium
TTTATACACTCTTTTAAAAGTCAAGAAAAAGATGTGTCAATCTGCAAGGACAAGTCGCCGCACCCCAAAAGATAAGTTTAAGCCTTAAACGCTTGATCGTAAGAAGTTACAATGGCGTCGAGCAGGCCATACTCCAAAGCTTCTTGGGCAGACATCCAAGTATCTCGGTCGATTGCACGTTCGATTGTATCGTAATCTTTGCCTGTGGCTTCCATATAGATTTCGACCAGGCGTTTACGTGTTTTAAGCATCTCTTTCGCTTGAATATCTAAGTCAGTCGCCTGACCTCGGATGACACCGCCGATGAGTGGCTGGTGGATCATAATTCTTGCGTTGGGAGTTGCTAAGCGTCGCTTAGGGGCGGCGCATAGGCTTAAAACAGAACCCATCGAGGCGGCTAATCCAGTGACGAGTGTTGTGACTGGAGAGCTCATCAATTTAATCTGATCCCAGATGGCAAAACCGGCATCGACAGACCCACCGGGACTATTGATGATAAAATAGATGGGTTTGCCAGGCTGTTGAAGCTCTAGATACCAAAGTTTTCGGATGATATCGTTTGTGCTTTGCATTGTGACAGCATCCGATAAAAAGATGCGTCTTGCTTTTAGCAAAGTTTCATCAATACGATCTTCAATTCTTCCGGGACGATCAGGCCGGGACTGCTCCTCTTCCTCTTCTTCCTCTTCTTCGTCGGCAACGATGAATACTACATCGGACATGGGTAACTCCAGTTAGAGTGGGTTTCCGAACTAAATCTGCATTATGGTCAATTTGACCCGCTCATTTCAAGTACATTCGCATGTTTTGAAGTAAAGGATGTTGGTAAAATAATTTCGGGGTAGAGAGGAAAGCTTTGTAAAAGTTCAGACACCTCTTTACAAACTCTCTCTAACACCTCTGGTTTTGTGGCTGCTTTCGCTCGGCTAAGCCCACCTTTTGGATCAGGAAGTGGTGTGCTGTTAAGCAAGACATCGGCGATCAGGTCTCCCAAATGCTCCATTTCAGCCTCTTTCATTCCCAAAGTCGTGAGAGCAGGCGTGCCTAAGCGTACGCCACTTGTATACCAAGGGCCATTTCGATCCCAAGGAATGGCATTGCGGTTCACTGTCATATGTGCTGCACGCATGACCTCTTCCGCATGGCGGCCTGTAAGACTTTGTGCTGTTAAGTCAATGAGAACCAAATGGTTGTCTGTTCCGCCCGTTGCAATTGTCAAGCCGCGTTTTTGTAGGCGTGCTGCCAGAGCTCTCGCATTGGTAACAATTTGAGCACTGTAGGTTTGAAATTCGGGTCGGTTGGCCTCTCTAAATGCAATTGCTTTTGCTGCAATGACATGCGGCAGTGGTCCACCTAAAACTAAAGGGCAGCCTTTGTTAACCACTTCGGCAAACTCTTTTTTGCAGAGGACGATTCCACCTCTAGGACCTCGAAGTGTTTTGTGTGTAGTAGACGTTACAATGTCAGCATAAGGGATTGGATTCTCTTCTCCAACAAAGACTTTTCCAGCAACAAGACCGGAGAAGTGAGCCATATCGACGACTAAAGCAGCTCCTACGCTGTCTGCTATTTCACGCATTTTGGCAAAGTTGAGACGTCTAGGATAGGCGGAATAGCCGCATAATAAAATATCTGGACGCTCCTGCTTTGCTTGTTCGGCAAGGGCTGCATAGTTTAAAACGCGCGTTTCAGGGTCAACATCATAGGCGATTGCCTGCATCATTTTAGAGGAGACATTATGGCGATAGCCGTGGGTGAGGTGGCCTCCCGAGTTGAGAGACATCCCCAT
>CAZZJE010000442.1:0-1776 GCA_964654295.1 uncultured bacterium
AATCAATTTCTTCATGAGGGATCTTAATCCAAACTCAAAGCTGCAGAACATTCTCATGGGACTGGTATTTAAAATCCTTCCTCAAACAAAGCGGATTTTCCTCTTCGCTCGGCCAACTGATTCAGCAGCCTTGGAAATGTATGCTGCCATGGGCTTTGAAAGAGACGAAGATCCATTCCAGGATCCAAGCCATAAAATAAATCATCAATACTTAGCTTCACTCAATTACAGGATAGAAAATTCAAAAATCCTTCAGATGACCATCGTGGAAATGGAGAATGCTCTTAAATGAACAATTTCGATATCTCCTTAATCGAGGCTTCAGAAAAAGACAAAGACACTATCCAGAACCTCGGACGTTTCTATGTCTATGAAATGTCGAGATATTGTGGTTTCCGAAGCGGATGGGAAGTTCCTGAAAATGGCCTTTTTGAATGCTTTGATCTCAGCTCCTATTGCGAGAAGCCGGACCGCCATGCCTTTTTGATAAAGGCGAACGGCGAATTAGCTGGGTTTGTCCTGATCAATAAAGTAGGAAGCACGCCAGATGTTGATTGGAACATCGGGGAGTTTTTTGTCGTTTCTAAATTCCAAGGCAAAGGCATAGGCCGGTATGCGGCAGAAAAAGTTTTCAATCAATTTCCAGGAATATGGGAAACATCTCAAAGCCCTGACAATAAAGCAGCCTTGGACTTCTGGGAAAAGATCGTCAACGATTATGCAAACGGACAATATGAGAAAAGCCTTAAGACAATTGCAGAGCCCAAACCCCATCCAATGGTCGTTTTAAAATTTGCATCTAAAGGGAATGGATGAATGCAATTATCCGGAAAGCAGAACTAAGGGATGGTGCAAGCATAGTTAAAGCCGAACAAGAAATTACCAGTGAGAAAATGCATGTACAAAGTGATCGTTGATCATAATCCTAGCTCCTCTGACAACGATGTTGTAAAAGAAGGTTTGATCGAGTCTTACGAAGCTCAATTCGGCGAGCGGGATAAAGAGCTCTCTATCTTTCTAAAAAACGACTCGGGAAAAGTTTTCGGCGGCATTCAAGCAATGTTTGATTCGGAAGCGATCTATATCGAAGCATTGTGGATTAAGGAAAATCTCAGGAAGCAAGGGTATGGTAAAAAATTGCTAGCTGCAGCGGAAAAAGAAGCAATTGAAAATGGATGCAGATTTTCTTTAGTTGACACTTGGGATTTTCAAGCCGAAGAATTTTATTTAAAAAATGGCTATGAAAAAATAGGAGAACTCAAGAATTATTGGCATGGCCATTCAAAACTATTCCTTAGGAAAACATTAAGTTCGTCAGAGTTCCATTTTTTACCTGCTAAATTATCTCAAATTTCTCTGATACACGGATGGCTGCAGCAAGACCACATTAAAGAATGGCTTCATGGAACCGGTCTTCAAAATACCTTAAACGGCTTAGAGGAGTTTTTCCGTGGGGAGTCTAGCACTACCTACTGGATCGGCTATCACAAAGGCGCTCCATTTGCATTCCTGATTACTTCTCCTGAAGAATCCGATGCGACTACCCTAGACTTATTTATTTGCGATCTCAATTATTTGGGGAAAGGACTTGCAGTGCCGATGATTCATGAGTTTTTGACTAGCCAATTTCCAAATGCGAAAAAAGTTCTGATCGATCCTGAAGCTACCAATGCGCGAGCTATCCACGTATATCAAAAAGCGGGTTTTAAGATCGTCAAGGAGTTTATTGCAAGCTGGCATCCTGTTCCTCATTACCAGATGGAGCTCTATATGGAA
>CAZZJE010000443.1:0-1764 GCA_964654295.1 uncultured bacterium
TCGAGATGAGCAAAAAGCGGTGACAAGTCACCGCACTCCAAATAGCTTTAGACGCTCATATAGGTAAGATTTAGAGGCGAGGCTAAAGCCTACGCTACATCATCTAAGAAAAGCAGTCTGTTTTGCAATAACTCATCGTGAGTTAAATAGACTTCGCGGCCTGTACGCTTGTTCAGATGGTCTAGGCCTTTGATCGTTTTGTCAAATCTTTCAAACAGAGTTTTGTCAATACCACCATTCTCCGGAAGATCTTTCAAAGCTCCCAGATAGGCATGCATGAAGCTGATTCCATAAATTTTTGCTTCTTTAAGCGGATTGGCAGTTTGCAAAATATCTTCCTGATCCAAGGCCTCTCGGGGATGGCGTTGCAGTTCCATGACAATTTTTTCAAACGCTTTTAAAGTTGTGTGAGGAATACGCTCTTTCCTCATACCCGAACTCTCGTTGCTAGTTGGATACCACCAGGCATTAAACTTTGTTTTCACTAAATCAACGCTATGATGAAACATGGTCACGGGGTTGAGAATATTGGCGCCTTCCGCTTCTATTTTGATAAAAAGCTCTTTTTGATTGTCTCTAGATAAAATTTGTGTAAAAAGAATCGTTTTCTTGCCTGCAGGCAGCTTGTTCGAAGCGTCTTTAATATCAATTCCATTTTGTAAAAGAGAGATGGCTCGCTTTTGTAAGTGGCTGGATGCTCGGCTATAAAGGCCTGGACACTTGCTGAGAAACTGATTTAGCTTTTGGTCGCTATCCTCGATAATAAATGCCCCGGAAATGAAGCCTTGATTTTTCTCAATAGCAAGACTCATCAGGTACCAGATCAAAAAAACCGTCTGCTCTTGGGCCTCTTTAGGGTCGTTAGACGGGGATTCAATCTCACCGCTTAAGACCTTAAACATAAGCTCTTTTCCCTGATTGATGTGATCTTTAGCCTGATCCAAGCTGATATGGGGAGAGCAGTGGATGCAATATTCTTCTATATTTCCAAACACTGGAGCGTGCTTTATTGGAATAAGATGAAATTTCGCAAATTCCTCTTCGAGGTCTTCACTCTCTTCTACTGAAAGGCTTGAAATCTTAACAAAATCTATGAACTCCTCTTCATAAGTAATGGAGTCAGAAAGAGCCTCCCTATTTTCCGCTGTTAGCGCTACTTTAGGCAATGTCTCCGACGCAATTTTTGTTATGGAAGCCTCACTTGTATCGCTACTCTGTTCAGCCGGTATTGAAGATTGGCAGACAGAGTGCGAATTAAAAGAATAAGCTTGATAAGCTTCTAAATCTAATTTTAAACTCATACTAACTGTTTTGTGGGATATATGATCTATTTATACTTATATTTTAACTCTTGTTTTTATAGATTCTTTAAGTGATATGTTTGTTTTTAATTAATATTTAAAAATATAATTTATATATTTAGTTTTTTAAAAGAAGAAGGATAATTTGGCACGCAAATTGAATAAAAACAGTCGCACCATCCAATCAAGGAGAGAGTATGACTGTCAAAAAAAGTAAAGAGAGTGAAAGTGCTCAAGCAGAAGAGCGTTCTAATCCCTCTAAACCAGCTAAATCTGCAGCGCCCCAAAAACGCATCCATACAGCAGAGGGATGGAAACGCGCCAATCAGAAACTAAGAGGTGTTCAACCTTTAAAAAAAGAAAAAGAGGAAGATTAATTATCTAATCTTTATTTTCTTAATCAGTAAAACGATTTAAAATATAAATAGATGTAAAATTAGGTGAATAAGATGTCGCCGGCACC
>CAZZJE010000444.1:0-1750 GCA_964654295.1 uncultured bacterium
CATTTGCAAGAGGGTCCTCTCTCTGTTCAAGAGTTAGCAGACCGCTCTCAAGCAAAGCCAGAATCGCTTCAACGCCTGCTGCACGCCCTTTCTAGCTTTGGTTTTTTTGAAGAGCTGGAAGATGGGACCTTTGCCAACTCTGAATCAAGTTCGCTCCTAATTACAGACCATCCAGAAACGCTTCATCAGCTAGCAATTTTTTATGGAGAAGAGATTCATCGCGCTTGGAATGAATTAGAGACAGCTATTCGCTCTGGCCAGCCAGGGTTTAACGCTGCTTATCAGCAATCAGTCTTCGAATATTTTAAGAAAAACCCTTTAAGAGCAGCTCTATTTCAAGGTGCCATGAAGGAAAAGTCTTTGGCAGTCATTCAATCGGCCCTTGCAAATTACCCTTTTGAGCAGTTTCAATCCATCTGTGATGTAGGTGGCGGCTATGGAAACTTCCTCCAAGCCATTTTAGAAAAGTATCCAGCAGTAAAAGGAAGCCTCTTTGATCTGCCAGAGGTAATTGCTACAGTTGCACAAAAGAATCCTCGCTTAAATCTAGAGCGCTGTCAGCTGGTTAGCGGCGATTTTTTTGTATCCATTCCCAAAGGAGCTGACGCCTATCTTTTAAAGTCGGTGATTCATGATTGGAATGATGAGCAGTCTGAACAGATCTTACGACACTGTGCAGAAGCAATGCAGCCACATAGCAAACTGCTTATCGTAGAGACTGTTTTACTTCCAAAAGAGCAGTCAAAGTATGCTAATTGTATGGATCTTTTGATGTTAACAGTTACAGGTGGTAAAGAACGCTCCCTTTTCGATTTTAAACAGCTTTTTGAGCGCACTGGACTAACAATCAATCATATCTATCCGACTTCCACAGAGTTTTCTGTTTTGGAAGTCGTAAAAAAATGAGAAGGATTGATCCACTATGTCATGTACACTTTTAGGAGTTTCAAAACCAATCTACGTAAACAACGTCAATTCAAGCGCTTTTGGATCAATGCCTCTCTCAGAAATGAAAAAGGCAAATCTAAATTACGATACTTCAAGCTTCGACTTCTTGTTTGGATTTGCTTTGATCTACTAAAAGCTGCCCTAGATAGGTTGTCATATCAACAAATCCCTTTGCACTCGCTTGCTTAATGGCTTTTTCAATATCTGCTGCTGGAATCATGCGTTTTGTTTTTATAAATTTATCTACAATAGAATCGATCAAGTCTAAACGACCTTTCCGAGCAGCAATCACAAATGGCGTCTCTCCTTCGAACATGTTTACTTGATGGATATCAAAATCAAACTCTAAAAGTAGACGCGTAACAGGCAAATTTCCATTTGCAACGGCACATCCTAACAGTTGTCCCAAAAAACGTTCCGCTTTCTCGCGACCCTCTTCTGTTGAAGTCTCTTCGACTTTTGAAGAGGCGCAAGACGTAGTAGAGATGACGGGTTCATTTATTCGGCCTGCAATCACTTGTAGACATTCAACCAAACACTTAATTGTATCAGGCTTAAATCGATGATCAAGAAGCTCCTCGTCTAACCAATCCTCAAAGGAGCAATAAAACAAATAGATCACTTGTTTTACAGAAAAAGCTTTCATTTTAATTAACGTACCTTCGATATCCAACTTAGAAGGAAAAGCAAATAGGGATGTGCCATAGGTCACTTGCAACGCTTTAGGAATTAAGCTCTCATGATCTAGGCTAGAGACAGCTTTATACAGACCTTCCAAATAGGCGCTGGGAGTCATGTTGGG
>CAZZJE010000445.1:0-1742 GCA_964654295.1 uncultured bacterium
GGGCTCTGGGAAGCATCTACAAATAACCAGAGCCAGTTGCAGATAATAAAAGGCAAGTCTTATCCTTAAGAAAAGAAACAACAAGGAGGACTTGCCATGAAAAACAATACAAAATCTTCCAAAATAAATCTATCCCAACTAAAAGTTCTCGACCCGAAATGTGCGGGTATAGATATCGGCGCAAGCGAGCTTTTTGTATGCATTGCTAAAAGTCAATCAGTGCAAGAAGTTCGTTCTTTTCCAACCTTTACAGCAGACCTCAAGCAAATGATTGATTGGCTCAAAGCTAACAAAGTAGAAAGTGTTGCAATGGAGTCAACAGGAGTTTATTGGATTGTTCCTTATGAAATGTTAGAACAAGAGGGATTTGAGGTTTATCTGGTTAATGCTCGATTTTTTAGGAATGTTCCTGGCCGTAAAACGGATGTGCAAGATTGCCAATGGATTCAACAACTACATTCATATGGCCTTTTAAGGAGATCATTCCGTCCATCAGGAGAGATTGTAGAATTGCGCTCTTATGTTAGGCAGCGAAGCCGTTTATTTGAGTCCGCAGCGCAGCAAGTGCAATTGATGCATAAATGTTTAATACAAATGAATATTCAGCTCAATTTAGTGATTAGCAATATTACAGGTATGACTGGTTTGAATATCGTTCAAGCCATATTACGAGGAGAAAGAGATCCAACAGCATTAGCAGATTTGAGTGTAGGCAGCTGTCGAAAGAAGAAAGAATTAATTGCAAAAGCTTTAGAAGGGAATTATCGCAAAGAACATTTGTTTGGATTAAAACAGGCTTATAATGCCTATGAGTTTTTTCATAGACAAATTAGCGAGTGTGAAGCAGTAATCGAAGCACTTTTACAAACATTAAAGGTACAAGAAGATCAAATTGAAATAGAGAAGATAGCCTTATCACCAAATGAGGATACTTTAAGAAAGCCGGATCTCAAAAAACGATCAAAGAAGAAGTCATATAGACGCAGTCCCTATAACTTTGATGCTCCAGCTGAAATTAAGAAGATCACAAAAGCAGATTTGACGACTATTCCAGGAATTGACGCAAATACTGCAATGAAAATTCTTTCGGAAATAGGAACCGATATGACTCGTTGGCCAACAGTTAAGGCATTCGCGTCTTGGTTAGGTCTTTGCCCAGGCAACAAGATATCGGGCGGAAAAATTTTAAGCAGCAAAACAAAACCGAGTAGCAATCGTGCAGCGCAAGCGTTAAGAATGGCTGCATCTACTCTCTATAGATCTAAAACAGCGCTCGGTGGATTTTTTCGGAGATTAAGAGCACGTTTAGGAGCCCCAAAAGCAATTACTGCTACAGCACATAAGCTGGCAAAAATCCTATATAGGATGTTGTCGGAAGGCATAGATTATAAGGAAATAGGAGAAAACTATTATGAGCAGCAATACCGGGCTAAGGTGTTAGCCAATTTAGAAAAAAGAGCAAAAGAATTTGGCTATAGAATAGTTTCTGTTGAGTAAACAGATATGTAAAAATTTAGGATATTTTCAAAGGCCGATTAGACATTAGTGCATTAAAGCCTGTCGTTCAGCTTGGTCTATATAATCGCCGGTAGTATCATTGGTGAGTCTCTCAAGTTAGAGTAGACATCCCGCTTAAAAGATTGTTAAGAAGTGGGCGATTATTGATAAATGTTTGAGTGAGTTAATCATCCTAACTATAAAGGTAGTTTTATGAGCTAACTTCGCATGAGTTATTTAAAAGT
>CAZZJE010000446.1:0-1715 GCA_964654295.1 uncultured bacterium
TGCGTGAGTCGTCTGAAATTGCTCCGTCTTTATCAAATGGAACGTTGAAGTCGACTCGAACAAGAACTTTTTTGCCTTCGAGAGGAAGATTACGTAAAGAGAGTTTACTCATAAATTATCTTCTCCGGGCAAATGCATTTTAAAGTCATCGCTATCACCATAATCACTCTAGGGCCTATTGTCAAGCAAAAATTGTAACTGTAGGCCTATCATAGGTTTAAGGAAAACTAAACGAAACTGAACGCTCCTCACCTGATAATCAGTCGATCTTAATATCTTATTAACATCCGCTAAATTTAAAATTAATAAGCAAAGCTGATTTAGAAGATAAGAACGTTAAAATATTATTCCCTCTTATTTAATTTATCAAATTTGGAGGCAGCAATGAAACTTTACTCATCCTTAAAACCTCAAAGTCATCAGATCAGCCAACAATTTAATCATTCGAAAGCATTGGAAGCTAGAATAACAAAATGTATTTTACGCTATTCTAAGCCAGAGGGATTTTGTGATACGTTGAAATGGGTCTGTTTCCGCATTACCCATGCGATTTTAAGGCAAAGAACTGTAAATAAAATGGTTTCTGACCGTAAAGATCAGCCGCGAGATCTAATAATTAGAGTACTGGATGAAAACAAACCGCTTAGCGCTCTTCCACAGGCGACAAAACTTAAGCTAGCAAAAAACATTGTGATTCCGCTTAAAAAGGCTTTTTACCAAAATTATGACACTCTATTAAGAGCTCTGTTAAGACAGCAGGAAAGTTCGACAGTGGAGAGTGCAGAGGAGTTAGCGGAGAGAAAAAAGAGATCGAGCAAGAACCTATTTAATGCAATTTTTCAAAATATTTCTGCCGATCATTTAATCGATCGAGCATCTCCTTTAAATGATGCTCTCTAAATAAGAGTCGCTTTAATCTTTCAAATCTTTTTCCATCTCGCTATTTTCAGGAAAAGGTTTGAAGTTAGAGGCTTTTAATGGACTTAAGTGAAATGCGCCGTAGCTATCGTCTGTCGAGCTTAAATCGGAGCGATTTGGCAGATGATCCCCTTATCCAATTTGAAAGATGGTTTCAAAAGGTAAAAGAGAATCATCTGCCTGAACCCAATGCTTGCCTCTTGGCAACGGCTACATCTGACGGAAAGCCCTCCTGCCGCGCCATTTTGATGAAACATCTCGATGTTAACGGCCTGCTCTTTTTCACAAACTATCAGAGCCAAAAAGCGCGAGAGCTTGACTCCAACCCCTATGCGGCCATTACTTTTCTCTGGATTGAGATGGAGAGACAGGTGCGTTTGGAAGGAGCTGTTACAAAGGTATCTCGAGAGGTTGTTGAGAACTATTTTGCTAAACGACCACGAGGAAGCCAGCTAGGAGCTTGGGCATCACAGCAGAGTGAAGTTGTGACAGCTCGAGCAGTTTTAGAAAAGGCTTACAACGATTATGATCAAAAATTTCCTGAAGAAATTCCTCCACCTCCACTTTGGGGAGGCTATTGCCTAAGCCCTATAACGTGGGAGTTTTGGCAAGGGAGAGAGGATCGGCTGCACGATCGTTTCCGATATCGAAAAGAGGGTCAAGGGTGGAAGATCGAAAGGCTAGCGCCTTAGACTTTGTAGCGTAGGAGTTACCTGTAGTCTCTTGCAGGTTAATACCTGCAAAAAACAAGCGCAGGCTAAAGAGGTAATTGCAAAATTGTTGTCTTATGAGGCCCA
>CAZZJE010000447.1:0-1707 GCA_964654295.1 uncultured bacterium
ACTACGATTACTTCATTTGCATGAACAAAAGCACTCATTAACCGGATGAACCAAAATTCTATATCATTTCTTAATGTTAATAGTGTAATATTGGAATTTCTCTATTAAACAAGGTGATTAGTTTGCAACAAGTTTTAAATCAACAACAAAACAAACCTCAAGCAGATAAAAACCACAAAAAAACAATCTAATTAAACTAAAAAAATTAATTAAAATTAACGCATTGTTAAAGCATGACTAATATTAAATCTCCTACAATTTCCTCAGTAGATTATCCAAAATTTGGAGAAGTTTCAGGAAAACAGCCCCATCCTTGCATGCAGTTTTTGTCAACAGTTGGCAAAGTCCTTGCAGTAAGCTCTGTAGTGGGAATGGTTACTTTTGCTGCAACTGCAGCGATCATTCCAACGGCTATCGCAGTTGCAAGCGTTATAACGGCCTATGCTATTGCCAAAATAGCGATTGCAATCTTTAGAGCCTGTAATCGACATCGTTATCGATTGGCTTTTACGCCTGAGGTCAACAATCCAAATGCACCTGCTTTAGGGATCTATCAAAAAGCCGATATACGCGTCAGCAATCATGCTGCAGAGAGCTTTGAGTGGAAAAAAACTTTAATTGCTTCAGCAAAAAAAAGTATTGAGCTTTCACCTAATTTTGCCGGCGGTGAATACTTCCGAGAAGTTCTATACTTAATTGAAAAGCGTATGGATGAGTGTCCGGAATTAAAGACACACTTGCTAGTAAGTTCTGATCTTTTAGAAAAAGAAGATAAAGAGCTTTTAAACGAGTTAAAAGAAAAGTTTGGCGACCGCTTCAACTTTCTGATTACAGATCGGATATACACAACCGACCCTTATCCGATGTCAGAAGAGAACCATGTAAAGACATTGATTATCGATGGTCAATACTTCTCTACGGGAGGAACAGGAATCCACAAAAAGATGATTCGAGAAAATGTTCCAGTTGACGAAGAAAGTGATAAATCTTTAGGTGCAAAATTTATTGACAAAACATTCCGTGATACCGATGTATTTGGCTTTGGAACTCCCGCTCAAACAATGCGTAATGAGTTTTTCAATCTCTACCGTATTTGGGAACATCGCATGACAAGCAAAACCATCAATCGCTATTTTGATATAGAAGGTGAGAAAGGGCGCTGTGAATTGTTCCATGAAGAAGAGGGATTGATCAAGCAGACAAATATGAAGGTAATCGTAGGCGGACCTGAACATCGTAGAAGCAATCCAATCGCCAATGAAATGGTTCGTTTGATTAATAACTCCAGAAAAAATATCAATATTGCGAACCTTTTATTTAACCCTGACAAGCAGCTACAGAGAGCTTTAAGCAGCAAAAAGAAAGAGGGGGTTCAAGTTGATGGTCTCTTTAATGGAACAGCTTCTAAAGGGTCAGCTGGACACTATATTTATGCGCTGCCAAATCGTTCAAACTACCATCTATTTGGAAATGTGTATGAATATAAAGTGGATGATCAATTATATCACAAAAAAGTAGCGACGTTTGATGACCAATACTCGGTTATTGGAACCTATAATTTAGGGCAAAAGAGCCGTCAGTCAGATTATGAGTGTGTCTTTGTTTTCGATGACAAGAGGATTGCTAAAGTTTTAAATGAATCCTTAGACACTGATAAGAGTCGATCTAGGCATCTCCCAGCAAAGTCTCTCAAGAAAACACGCAACG
>CAZZJE010000448.1:0-1699 GCA_964654295.1 uncultured bacterium
ATTGGGCCTCATAAGACAACAATTTTGCAATTACCTCTAAAGCCTACGCTACAGACTGAGCTAACTTTTACGATGCTTTCTAAAAAATTCGAGTCGTTTTCTTAATTCCCGTTCAAATCCTCTATCAACCGGTTCATAGAACTCTTGACGTTCAAGTTCATCTGGAAAATAATTTTGCCCTGAGTAACCTGAGGGGGTGTCATGGTCATAGATATAACCTTTGCCATACCCCTCTTTTTTCATAAAACGTGTTGGAGCGTTTAGTGAGAAGCGTGGAGGCGGAAGATGCGATGAAGCTTCCGCGCTACTCTTTGCCTGTCCAAATGCTGTATAAAGAGCATTGCTTTTAGGAGCCATTGCTAGGTAGACAATGGCTTGCGCTAGAGCGAGCTCTCCCTCAGGAGAGCCAAGCATCTCATAGGCATCTTTTGCGACGATGGCCTGCTGCAAGGCTGTAGGATCGGCTAAACCGATATCTTCGGATGCCATACGAATGATTCGACGTGCAATAAAGAGAGGATCTTCACCCGCATTAAGTTGCCTTGCCAGCCAATAGAGAGCGCCATCGACATCCGATCCTCGTACAGCTTTATGAAGAGCCGAAATATAGTCGTAATGGCGCTCTGGATCATAAGAAGGTGCACGTCTTGGCAGGCTTGCTTGAATTTGCTCGGGAGTCAATGGTTCGGTTGGAGAGAGATTTTCAAGGCCTTCAATCAAATTGAGTAACCCGCGCCCATCGCCATGGGCTAATTCGATGACGTAATCTCTAGCTTCAGGAGTCAACGGCAGCTGTTTTATTTGTGTCTCATAGCGATTCAAAATGGCATTTAGAGCCTCTTTAGAGAGAGGATGCAAAGTTACAACTTGTAATCGCGATAAAAGGGCAGGGTTGAGGGAGAAAGAGGGGTTTTCTGTTGTTGATCCGATCAGTAAAAAAGTGCCTCGCTCTACATAGGGGAGAAGAAGGTCTTGCTGTGCGCGGTTATAACGATGGATTTCATCGATTAGAATGAAGGGAGTGCCATTTAATAATGGAGCTGCTTCGATCTGTTCAATTAGGCGTCTAATGTCAGCTACACCACTAGCAACAGCGCTTAAGGTGTATAGTTTACGATCGAATGCTTGTGCATAGAGGCGTGCCAGTGTTGTTTTGCCACATCCGGGCGGCCCCCAGAGCAGAAGAGAGAGGGGGCGTTTACTCTGGATAGAACGTGCAATAATCCCCTGCTTGCTAAGGAGATGCTCCTGTCCATAAACCTCTTCTAGCTGCTTAGGACGCAACCGCTCAGCTAAGGGAACTTGCATACAATACTCCGCCTGTTTGTTGCAGATAATTGTATTGTAGCATGTTCATGCCTTATTGGGTTAAAAAGCGTCAATTATCAAGAAATTAAGCCAACAGCTTTTCTCGCCTGATGCAAAGTCTCTTGAGCAATGGCGCGGGCTTGCTTAGCTCCCTCTTCAAAGAGACGATGAAGCTCGTTAGGGTTTTTCATAAACGCTTCATAGCGCTCTCTCATAGGAGTCAGATGCTGGTCGACTACTGTGAAGAGCTCTTTTTTCATTTCTCCCCAGCCGATTCCTTGCTGATAACGTTGCCGAATAGTCTCGACTTGTTCTGGAGTAGCAAAGTGACGGTAGAGGTCAAAAAGGACTGAATTGTTGGGGTCTTTGGGGGCTTCGGGAGGCGTAGAAT
>CAZZJE010000449.1:0-1697 GCA_964654295.1 uncultured bacterium
CCTAATTTCCCTGAAAATTATACATAGGTTTTTGGATCAATGCCAAATACCTCAAAAATTTCTCGCTGTTTTTTAGTCTGCTCAGAAAATATTGGTTTTCTTGTCCCCACTATGCTGACGGTGTTCAAGAGGTTAAGCTCCTTAAGCAAACAAGACATCGGTCCCAGTTTGAATAAGTCATTATCGCTCATAACTTTATGAATATACGAAACTAGAATCAAAGCAATGAATTGAATAAAAAGTCGCCCCTTCATGTTCTCTTGAAGGTGTACTCGTAATCGCTTCATATCAAGACTATTCTTTAGGTTATCAAATGACTTTTCAACAACATCTTTTGTTCGATAGACTGTAAGTGCCTCGATTGGGTCCTTGATGTCATTAGAAATTAAAACCAAATAACCAGAGACATTCCTTTTGTAAGCTTCTATTGCGGACTGATTATAAGAGATTGTAAGGCCTCGCTTTGGCGTTTTGCGAATTACAAAGTATTTATCATAATATTGCTGGTGATCTTCTATCGGTTGACCACTTTTGAGCTCATTTTCCCAAATATGCATTTTGTTTAGGAATGCTTCATAATCGGCTGCTGCTGTGGATGCGTTATAAAAAACATGCACATAGATTCGTTTTTTTTCTTCCCACTTATTAAGAGAAGAAATACAAAATAAATTCTGATCGTTTACTTGGATAAAGTTATCATGGTCTGTAATAGTGCTACGTACTTTTTCCACTTGTTCTTTCGCAAAAGTACTGCTGAAAGGAAGTGCAAGAGTAAATTTCATGTGTCTATCAAATAAATCGTTTACATTCTTACGGCTATAGAAACCCTTATCCATAACAAGACGAAGTTTGCCCATATGCAAGATGGCGGTTGTTTTTAACAAATTCTGTAGAGTGCTGACATCTTTAATGCTTCCTGGAAGGGATTTGAAGTAAACTGGTAGGCGCGTCTTTTCTCCAAAAAGCATAGCAATATTAATCTGTGGAAGGCTTTCCCCATCTCGGTTATATCCATAACGCGTCATATCATTGAGTTCTGAGTATGAGGACACTGAGGTAATGTCGTAAGCTAGATATTCTTCTTCTAACCGTTTTTCCGTCCATTTTTTGAAAAATTCAAGCTGCTTCTCTTCACTTATAGATGGCAATAGCTCGCTGACACGACGGTTGTCAATAAATGAATCATAAGGGTGTCGATGCATCTTACTCCAATACTCGACTTTTGATAGAGGTTCTCCCTCTGCAGCCTGAAAGTATGCAAGCGAAAGGATAAAATTCCATTTTTCAGGAAAAACTTGTTTAAGTACATGCTCTAGACCTGTTTTTTTGACAATATAGTCAAATAGCAAGGTTGAACCTATCGTTTTAATTGTAGCAAATGAAGGTTCACTACATGCAATTTGTTTCTTAGAAGGGATTATATCACTAGATTTTGGATCAAGCTTGCCTATGCATGTACGAGTGCTATCGGGGCGTTTCTTTTCCTTATTCCAAAAGGAAATGCATTCATATACGTATGTAACGTTGCTTTTTTTGTTTTTTAAATAGACCAATGACATTGAAAATTCCTTTAGCATATGTATAATTATACATAGGTTTAAAGGAAATAGTTTTTCTTATTTTTTAATAAATAATTGATTTTTAATTACTTATGCAGTGTAACCTGTAACCTATGTATAATTTTCAGGGAAATTAGG
>CAZZJE010000450.1:0-1676 GCA_964654295.1 uncultured bacterium
ATCGGGATCTGTTATGGCATTTCCTGTCACACCAGCTTCTAAACTTTTACCTGGAATATCACTCTCAGGCTTAGATGGAGCCTCTTTTGAGGATGGCACTTTAAGATCTTTGAAGTAGGCTTCAAAAGCCCCTTGCATAATTTTTGGATCCTTCAGAGCGGTTCTTGGAAGATTTGCTAACTTCGGATCTTTTTCCACCAAGGCATCCCAAATTTTGTTTAGCTCTTTCTGCTGGTTTTTGGGGATCATGCGATATCCCCGCGTATCTACCTCTTTCTGCGGATCTGAGATGAAGCCATTCCTAAAAGCCAACGTTAATAATTCAGTCTGATTATCTAGTTCGTTTTTATCCAACTGCAAAGGTCTCTGCTGCACTTTCAAGGCTTCCGCAGATCGTTTCTCTTTGACCCATTTAATCGTTGAGACAACGAGTGAGGCTGTTAAAAGTGTTAGGGCGATCGTTCCCAATGTAATGCTTACAGGGAAGGCAAAAGAACCTACAGCCGCTGTAAATCCAATCGCTCCACCAACTGTTAATAGAGTAGAATTAGCTACAGATAAGCGCATCAAGCCAATATCGCGATTATTTGCCATCAGCTCCAATTTTAAGCGATCGCTTTCTAAATCATAAAAACGTTCAATGAGGTCATTGGGTTGAGTTTTACTCAACTGATCAAGTTTCTTTTCCAATGTTGCTTCTGCGGCTGCTCTTTCATCATCCTTTAATTTTTTGATCAATAATTTTGCTCGATATGTCTCGATATCTTTTTTTATCTGTAGGCGAGCCGGATTCATTTTGGCTTCTGCTTCAGCAATCTGCGCTTTTAACTGCTTGTTTTTACTCTTTAAATCATGCAGTTTTTTGCTCTGGACGGCGAGCATTCCACCGCCTAAAACTAGTTGAAACCCTGAGGCGATCGGACCGAGAAATTGCAAGGCAATCGCGACCTTTGAAGCTACGGCAGCACTAATCTTAAATCCCGCCCCCACTAAAGTTTTTATAATCTCCAATCCTTTAGACCCAATCTCAGCAATTCCCGCCGCTGTAACGACTGCTGTTACAGAGGTGGCTAAGGGGGATTTGCGTAAATCCTCTTCTATCTTTTCAATCTTTGCCTTTAAAGCCACCTCTTCAAGAATTAAGCTATCGCGCTCTTCTTCTAGGCGAGAAATCCACGAATTGTTGGGCAATTTGGCGATGCGCTGCTTGATTAACTCATTTTGGATTTCAAAAGATCTCTCCCTTAAACTCTCTATTTGTTTTCGTCCTTCACGCAGCTCTTTCTTCAAAGAAGAGGCCTCTTTGATCTTTTTAACGACAGAGAACATGGAATGAATGGTATGGGGAATAATATAAGCTAAACTGAGCGCGGTCGCTCCTAAGCTCATTAAAAAGCTCTGTCTGCCTAAAGGTGTCTGAATACTTCCTCCCTCATCGCCATCGGAATTCGCTGCGTGCATAAAGAGATCCAACTGCTTGGCAATACCAATAGAACCGACAGCCATGAAGAGCGGTTTGGAGAAAAGAGGATGGCTCCAGAGACGTTCAAAGCGGCTTTCAGCTTTTTTGGTTTTTTTATCTTTTCCTGTTTTCGTGCTCTGATTAGTCCTTGAGGCTGCTAGCTTCTCGTCCATCTTCGAAGAAATTTCCTGATGGATTTCCATTAGAGTTTGGA
>CAZZJE010000451.1:0-1671 GCA_964654295.1 uncultured bacterium
AACTTGGAGATATCTTGTTCTCTCCGAAATAACTTTAGGGTTAGCCTCGGACAAAGCTTTATAGGGGTAGAGCACTGAATTCACGCGGGGTCCTACCGGACTACCAAAGGAAATCAAACTCCGAATACTATAAAATCGCTCGGGAGATAGACAGCGTGGGATAAGCTACGTTGTCAAAAGGGGAACAGCCCAGATCGCCGATTAAGGCCCCTAATTCTATGCTAAGTGAGTAAGGAAGTGGAGTTTCAAAAACAGTTGGGATGTTGGCTTAGAGGCAGCCACCATTTAAAGAGTGCGTAACAGCTCACCAATCGAGAAACTCTGCGCCGATAATATCCGGGACTAAAGCATAGAGCCGAATTCGCGGGTTTGCTTCGCAAGAAGCAAGCGGTAGGAGAGCGTAGTATGGGCGTCGAAGGTGTACCGAAAGGAGCACTGGAGCGCATACTAGTGAGTATGCATGGCATGAGTAAACGATAAAGGGGGTGAAAATCCCCCTCGCCGAAAACCTAAGGTTTCCAGGGTAAAGCTCGTCTTCCCTGGGTTAGCCGGTCCCTAAGTCGAGGCCGAAAGGCGTAGACGATGGAAAGCAGGTTAAATATTCCTGCGCCGCCTAAGACAATCGCAATGGGTCGACGAAGCCAGCAGAGATGCGCGGACGGTTGGATGTGTCCGTGAAGCTATGAGGCGAACTGATAGGCAAATCCGTCAGTTGAAAACCAGGTAGCTGCTAAGGGGAGCCCTCGAGGTGAACTGATAGCATCGCGCTGAAGCTTCCAAGAAATAGACTCTAGCGGTCGATGGCGACCGTACCAAAACCGACACAGGTGGGTAGGAAGAAGATTCTCAGGCGCGCGAGAGAACTCTTGTTAAGGAACTCGGCAAATTATTCCCGTAACTTCGGGAGAAGGGAAGCTGCTGGGGGTGAAGTCACTAGCTGACTGAGCTTCTGGCAGTCGCAGAGAAATGGCCCAGGCGACTGTTTAGCAAAAACACAGCACTATGCAAAGTCATTAAGACACAGTATATGGTGTGATGCCTGCCCAATGCCAAAAGGTCAAAAGGAGAAGTCAGCCGCAAGGCGAAGCTTTGAATTTAAGCCCTGGTGAATGGCGGCCGTAACTATAACGGTCCTAAGGTAGCGAAATTCCTTGTCGGGTAAGTTCCGACCTGCACGAATGGTATAACGATCTGGGCGCTGTCTCAACGAGAGACTCGGTGAAATTGTAGTAGCGGTGAAGATGCCGTTTACCCGCGACAAGACGGAAAGACCCCGTGAACCTTTACTGTACTCTGATATGGGCTCCTGACTTGCCATGTGTAGGATAACCGGGAGACGTTGAAGCCCCCTCGTTAGGGGGGGTGGAGTCATCCTTGAAATACCGGTCTTGGCAAGCCGGGAATCTAACGCAGTTCCATGAAGCTGGAATGCGGACAGTGTCAGACGGGCAGTTTTGCTGGGGCGGTATCCTCCCAAAAAGTAACGGAGGAGTCCAAAGCTTGCCTCATCGCGGTTGGCAATCGCGAATCGAGCGTAAAGGTAGAAGGCAAGTTGACTGCGAGACTGACAAGTCGAGCAGAGACGAAAGTCGGGCTTAGTGATCCGGCGGTAGAATGTGGAATCGCCGTCGCTCAACGGATAAAAGGTACTCCGGGGATAACAGGCTTATC
>CAZZJE010000452.1:0-1660 GCA_964654295.1 uncultured bacterium
GAGTGCGGCGACTTGTCGCCGCTTTTTGCTCGCTTCGACTTGTCGAAGCGTTAAAGACCCATTATTATTTAAAATTTCTATGGCATCAAATAGCTTTGCACGCCCATATAGGCCAGGTTTATTCGAGGCCCTCAATAGCTGAGATAGCAATTTAAGAACGATTCGCTCTATACAAGATTCCTTCAATCCAAGCCCGCACCTCTTCTGGAGTTGTCTCAGAGTTAACGGATCGTTTCTCAGTCTCAAGATTGCCTGTACTTGGCAAATAATATTTAACCATTAGTTTTGTAGGATTAGTTGGATCTGGCTTCGGGATCAGAGCAACTTTTCGATTAAGTACTTGCCTGTTTTGTTCCTGATCAAGGCTAAACAGGTATAAAGTGTTATCGCTGAATAAGAGATCATTACACGCAAAATGATAGGGACAAAATTTTTCAATTGTTTCCTCTAAAACCTTTTTTAAATCTTCACCCTCATGAGTATCACGAATCTTTTTCTCCTCTTCAGTAGACCGATTTGTGACTTTGATGGTGTACCCTCCATCCTTAGACATTGCTTTACGTGCCGCAGGGTCTAAGCGATCTCTTATTCTGAAATCATAGTCGCCGATATTTATAATAACAATATTAGCAGAGTTGTTGTAAATTCTTTGGCAGCTTCTGTTAAATAAATTTCTGTTAATTTCTCTGACGATCTGGCATTTGATTTTATTGAACGACTGCTCATCTAATCCGTCATGAGAAAATCTTTGTTCGCGCTCACCTATGGTTGCCATCGCAGTATACTGACAGTTAATAAAGTCGGCATAGATATGATAGTTATTATTTACCAGAATGCGATTGTCAATCTCTTCTAAACGAGTCCGGTTTTCTTCGATTAGTCGATTTGCCCATTGCACAACAAATTCTTCCGTATGGTTTTGCTCTAAGATGAGCTCTCTTGTCTCAATAATCCCGCTTAATGGATTTCGAAAATGAGCAACGAGCTTATAGCTATTTCTATCAGGATTAACCGGTTCTAACGTGATGTGCAAGTTATTAACTGTCGTGCGTAGATCGCCCTGAAGATCTTCCATGCGGCTGTTAATAGAATAGCAAGCGCGGAAGAACTTCTGAATATTGCGTTCTCTAACGAGATGCGGCAGATCTAAGAGGGAATCAACAGAAACAATTTCTAGATCATTTAGATGGTTGGCAGGTGGGAAAATCACATTGTAATGAGATTTGCCTTGACGTTGTAATAAAAAGGGTTTGTTTGGAATTAAGTTGTCTTCTGTTAACCCAAAATCTTCGATCGTGACCTGAGTCTTTGGAGAAACGACAGCTTCGGGCATTTCGGCCGCCACTTGTTGAAAGAGGATGTCGCTTGTAATGGAACGGTCGCTAGCTTCAATTTGGCTTGTGATGGCTTCACTGAGATGGTTGCCTAATCGCATGGTCTTTTGCATCTCAATTAGAGAGGCTTCTAGCTTTCTGAGCTCGTTTGTCTTCGCTTTGCCCCTGAAAAGGGATTTTAACCAGCCGATAAAGCCGTGTGTTAGTCTGTGAACTGCAATTTGATGCTGAGAAACTTTTCTATAGATGCCTCTAAAAGCTTGATAGCTATTTGTATCGGTGGGACTGTGGCTGCTTAGCCACCTGGTAGCAGCTTCAACGGCTTC
>CAZZJE010000453.1:0-1653 GCA_964654295.1 uncultured bacterium
TCCATCAGGTAAGTTACGAACAGTTCCTTGAATGCCTAAATCTGTGGCATATTGCTTGATCGCTTGTCGAAAGCCAACGCCTTGAACATAGCCATGGAAGCACACTTTTAAAGCTTTCGTCTCAACAGCCATCGCTACACTCCTCGTTCGGTTCACTGCTAGAAAGCCATGCATGCTCTAGAGGAAATTCATCTAATAGAGAGCGTAGCTGTTTCATATCAGAAACCCGGCTAATTTGCTCACGAAAAGCACGTGTGTGTGCGGAACGTTTGATATACCAGCAGCCAATGCGGCGCATATCAATTAAGACTCGTCTTGGAGAGTGATAGCGCTGCAGCACTTCGAAATGTTCAATTAAAGCTTGTCTGCATGCTGCAGGAGTTCTTTCAATGGGCTCAAGCCCATTTAGATGAGCGAGGACATCTTCTACAATCCAAGGATGGCCTAACGTCCCCCGTGCGATTAACCCTCCATCGCAATTGGTATGTTTCCACATATTAACTACCGCGTCGGGAGAAAATAGATCTCCATTTCCTATGACGGCGATGGAGCGAGCAACCGCTTTACTTTCACGGATATGATCCCAGTTGGCAGGGCCCTTATAAGCTTGCTCTCGCGTTCTTCCATGAATTGTAATCGCAACAGCGCCTGCCGCCTCTGCTATTTCTGTGATCTTAGGTGCGACGATCTCATGATCATTCCAGCCCGCACGAATCTTCACAGTCACTGGAATTTTAATAGCAGCACTCATTTCAGCTAAAACTTCACCAATGCGCTCTGGCTGACGCAACATTCCCGATCCGCTGCCATCTTTTGTCACTTTATCTACTGGGCAGCCACAGTTAAGATCGACGAGATCAAACCCTAGCTCTTCGATCATCTTTGCCGACTGCTTAGCCAACTTAGGGTTGCTTCCGCACAGCTGAGCTCCAATAGGATGCATCTCGTTGGAATAGTCCAATAATTGAAAAGTACCAGCGTCTCCTCGAACAAGAGCCTCCATTTTAATCATTTCGCAAAAATGTAAGCCTGGTCGATAGCGTGAAGACATGGCTCTAAAAGGAAAATCGGAACAGCCAGCTAAAGGAGCATAAAAGATACGATGTGGTAATGACAGGCGGCCAAGTTGAATTGGAGTGTTAAAGGGGCATTTAGAGTCACTCATCAGATTATATTCTCCCAAATAGCAAGACAACGACTTCCTTAATGATCGCTTCGATCAATCCCAATGCTAAAAAAGCAAAGATGGGACTGATATCAAACATCCCTAAAGGCGGAATGATACGGCGGAACAGGTTAAGATAGGGATCGGTATAAAAAGCGATAAACTGCATCCAGCGATATTGTGAAAGCTCTGGTACCCATGATCCCAAAATACGAACAAACAGCATAATCATGAAGATTTGGAAGAGTAAATCAATTATTCCAAGGACCATAGGGATCGCCTTTGCTAAAATGCTTAAATTTAAGTGTCTATCATAAAGGCGATTGGAATATTTCTGGAATGTTTTTTATTCGTTTAAAAAACGCGATTAACGCAAAGCTTTTGGAGTGCGGCGACTTGTCGCCGCTTTTTGCTCATCTCGACTTGTCGAGATGTCTATAGTTTAGACGTTTTTATGCAACCTTACATAAAATTGCTGAGATTATTGG
>CAZZJE010000454.1:0-1651 GCA_964654295.1 uncultured bacterium
TATCCTCCTCTCCTGCCATACTCCGGGTGTAACTCCAATCTCTTTAACTCATCTTCTCCATCCAGTAAAAGCAACTTATCAGGGATCGATCGATGTGGGAGAGATGCTGCTGACTGGGCAAGAAGATGTCTTTTCAATCCCTTGTGGCTCTTATGCGAGATGGACCTATGGAACGTGAACCCACACTGTTGACGAGCGCACAAAATGTGCGTATCAAAGAGCTTGTCCATCTGCGTGAAAGACGCGCTAGAGATAAATCTGGATCGTTTTTGATTGAAGGCTACCGCGAACTAAGTCGCGCTCTCGTCGGACAAATTCCTTTGGAGGCTCTTTACTTTTGTCCCGAACTCTTTTTAGGAACAAATGAGCCAGAGCTTATCGCCCAGGCAAGCTCGCGTGGAGCAAAGCTCTTTCGCTGTACAAAAGAGCTCTTTGCCAAAGTCTCTTACCGCGACCGTCCCGACGGACTGATCGCTGTTGCCCTACAACAGCCTCATCCTATAAGCCACCTACTGCCTAAGCACCCCTTACCGCTCTATCTTGTTGCAGAAGCGATTGAAAAACCAGGCAACTTAGGAACAATCCTACGTTCAGCTGATGCTGTCGGCGTAGATGGAGTTGTTATCTGTGACCGCTGCACCGACCCCTATAATCCCAATGTTGTCAGAGCTAGTGTAGGGACTTTATTTACGGTTCCTATCGCTGAAACAACGACAGAGGAGGCTCTTGATTGGTTTAAAGAGCAAGGGGTAACTGTTCTGGCGGCGACTCCGCATGCGAAAACACTCTATACCGAAGCTGATATGCGACGTCCCTTGGCGATTGCTGTTGGAACGGAGCAGCTGGGGTTGTCGAAGCGCTGGATGGAAGTGGCTGATCTGCAAGTGCGAATTCCCATGAGAGGGATTGCCGATTCTCTGAATGTTGCGACAGCAACGACATTACTCCTCTACGAAGCCTTACGCCAGAGGGGAATGGAGTAGTGGTTGACGTTCTCTATTCTGATAACCATCTTTTAGCCCTCAAAAAACCAGCTGGATTGTTGACTCAGCCTAGTGGGACGGAGCGAGATAGCTTAGAAGCTCAAGCCAAAGCTTGGATTAAGGAGACGATGCAAAAGCCGGGCAACGTCTATTTGCATGCAGTTCACCGTCTTGACACGCCTGTCAGTGGAATTGTTCTTTTTGCTCGAACGAGCAAAGCTCTCAGTCGGCTACAAGAGCAGATGCGCCAGCAGAAATTTAAAAAGGTGTATGAGGCTCTCGTTAGTCCCATTCCATCTATTCGTCAAGGTCATCTTAGACATTGGCTAATCCATCGGGAACATTGGTCGGAAGTCGTTCCTTATCAACAACTAGACGCTAAGTTAGCGGAGCTCGATTATAAAGTTGTAAAAGAGATGGATGATAAAGCTCTTCTCGAAGTGACCCTCAAGACGGGGCGCTACCATCAAATTCGTGCCCAACTAGCCGCTATCGGCTCTCCTATTGTTGGAGATGAGCGCTACGGCAGTAAGGAAATTTTTCATCCAGGAACCATTGCCCTTCACCATAGCCTGCTTGAGTTTGTCCATCCTGTGACCGATGAAGTCATTCAAATTGTAGCGTAGGCTTTAGAGGTAATTGCAAAATTGTTGTCTTATGAGGCCCAA
>CAZZJE010000455.1:0-1644 GCA_964654295.1 uncultured bacterium
TCTTTAACTTTTGAGTCTTCAGCCTTTGGATCTTCAGTCTTTGAGTCTTCAGTTTTTTTTGGGTCTTCAACTTTTGGGTCTTCAGCCTTTGGATCTTTAACTTTTGGATCTTCAGTTTTTGGATCTTCAGTCTTTGAGTCTTCAGTTTTTTTTGGGTCTTCAGCCTTTGGATCTTTAACTTTTGAGTCTTCAGCTTTTTTTGAGTCTTTAGCTTTTTTTGAGATAGCTTTTTCTATTTCTTGTTGGATCGGGATTGCTAGATTTGGATCGCATAGGAGTGCAGTTATATCTTGAGCAACATAGCCTGCAAATTCTGTTAAGGCAGATAAATTGGTTTGAAAAAGCGATTTCTGATCTTCGTCTACACCAAACATTACATTTTTCAGAGGCCAATAAAATTTTCCTGGGCTAGGAATGAGGCCAGAAGCAATATTATACCCCAGATTAAACTGCCCGACTGAGGCATTAGGAAATTTTTCTTGAATAGTTTCTTGGATTTTTGAAACGGCTTCTTTAGTTCTTTTTAAGAGGTTAGCCTCTCCTAAATGTGAGTTTAAACTTATAAAGAAAGTTCTTCTCTTCTCTTTTAGCTTTCCTTTTTGCTCCGCTAATTCCCATAAAGCAATAAATTCATCAGCTTTTTTAGGAGAATCAATTGCTCCAGAGCTTATAAAGGATGTACCAGAGCTTATAGAGGATTTATTTGACGAGTAGAAATATAAATTACAGATGCTTTTTGTTTTTTCTGTCTTATCTGTATCTTCCTTATTAGAACTTATTTTTCTCTCGCACGAAGCAATGATACCATTTGTCAAAAATGCTTTTTTTTTGGCTCTATAAGCAATCCACTCTCCATTTTTTTCTCCATAAGGAGTTTGATATGAATTGACTAAATTATAGTAGAAAGCAAGTTGCTTTGCAGCAGTTCGAATCTCCTCTTTAACTTTAGGTTTACCTAATTTAATCGTTAATTTTTTTATTACCTTTCGCTCATTCCTTATATGAGTGACAAGGTCGAGCGGGACGCGGATGCCTTGATTAGGAGTCCATTCTATCTGGTCTAAATCTGCAATTAGAGGACGCCAATAGTAAATTAGCTGTTTTGCACGTAAATTATAAGTCTGTAACTTAATTAAATCCTTGATGTCTTCACTTAGAGGAGAGAGACGAGATAGAAGATTTTCGTAAGCCGCGTTTGTTGTTGTTGTGATATGTTTTTTCCATGTTTGAATGAAATCTGCATTCTCATCCTTACCCTCTTGTCTATAATTTTCACATAAGGCGGTAACTCCTTGTGTTGTTCTTCCTGTAGGATCTAAGAGGGTATTGATAGCGATAAGAGTTATAATTAGTTGAATGTAAGAATCTTTATCTTGAATTAAAGATTTTATTGAATTTACAGTCGCAAGAATTTTATCGATGTGCTTCCGAAACTTTGTGAGACCTTCATCACGTAAATGTTCATAAGTGGCATTCGGTGTCAAAAGATTCGTAATTTGGCGTAGAAGTTTAGTGTCGAAGCGGGAGCGTTTAGTGACAACGCCTTTAATCTCATCATATGTTACTAAATTGGAGCAAGTTTTCACGGAAAAAGACTCTAAAAAAATAAGTGTTTTTTCTGCGTTATTGCACATCTCTTTAGTG
>CAZZJE010000456.1:0-1620 GCA_964654295.1 uncultured bacterium
GGGAAATGAAAACAGCGACGCCATCCAGTTGTGTTTACAACTGCTTATGGTGACTCCAGAATTTAAAGAAAGAGTCATATTAACCTATAAATTAAAAAGTAAAATAAATTATAATGTTTATAGGTTAATTTATAATTAAGATTTTGATAATCGTTTAGTTTTTTATCCGGCAAGCTATTCCAAGTTCAACTGTAAACCGATTTTGTTCTTGCCTTAGTCTAGGCTACAGGAGCAACTAACCGATCTAAGCTGGCGATCTTTGTTTGACAAATCTTAATTTTGCGATCAATATTGCTTTTTAATTCATACTCTATTCTAGATCTTTTTTTTGTGTAGTGCATAAAAAACACTCGAATAAAAAATAGTAAAAACCATCTTCTTTTTTTCTTTAAACGAAGATAAAAGCTATTCAGACATCTAAAACAGCGGAAAAAAACCTTCATTTTAAGGCCATCAAGTTTAGTTTTATGCCATTGTAGGTGGTTTCTATCTTTGCTTAACAAGGCGAGTTTAAAGGCATAGTAGCTGCTCTCTTTAACCTCTTTTTTCCTTGTGCCCTCTTTGAATTTATTATGGGCCCAGACAGAGAGACTTTTAGCTGTGCAGTCTCCAACCAGCTGATGTCGATAGGAGTATGCTCCTCTGGTTTTATTAGAAATTTGTTTTGCACCCTTTTTTTTGACTCCAAAAGCACTATCCAGACGACGATAGAACTCTTTAGTCACTCGAGAATCTCCTTTCAGATTAGATTGATTCTCTCTTCTTAAAAATTTGATCAAATCGCGGATATCTCCTTTTCGATCTGAGTCAAAAAATTGCTCTTGGGTCAATGTGTAGCTGATGGAATGGATTCGATTTCCACTAACCGTTTGATGGTAGTTTTTTCCCAATCCTGTGTTAAAAAACTTAACTTCGATCTGCCCATCTTCTTTTCTTGTAATCTCCATAAACATCGCATGGCCACCATTAGGCAGCTTGAGGCTTACATGAAAAGCTAAGCTGTCATGAATCTGAATTTTAGCCTTGGAAGAAAATTTCAGTTTTTTTACCTCTTCAAAAAAACTCTCTAACTTCTCTTCGCTAAAGGGAAGATTTCCATTGAAATTGGACAGAAATGCCTCTGCTCGTGCAAGAGGATTTAAAATTTGCTTAGCTATAAATTCTGTATGCGGTTTCTTCTTATCAAATATTTGATTTTCAAAGATCTCTTTTTCAACTTTCAGGTCTCGAACATAGTCGTTAAGCGTTTGCTCTTGACCCATTACTTCTCGAAAGGCAACCTGATATAAATTGCAATATTGCAGATATGCAGTCGCTCCTTCCCAATTGTTTGTATAAGGAGCTCCAATCCGATTGATTAAGGCTTTATTTGAATGGCTTAGGGCAAGGTCATAGTCGACTGCATTGGTCTTTAAAGGATTCATATTTAACTTTAATATTAAGAATTAATAAAATTTGTATTACGTAATACACTTAAATTTTAAATATTATATTAAGAAAATTAAATATTTAGTAATTAGTTTGTTTAATGTTTTGATTGGAGAGATTTTTTAGTAATCGTTCAGTTAAAATGTATTTCTTCGTGTCTTTGAGACTTTGTGCCTTTGTGTTGCATATTCT
>CAZZJE010000457.1:0-1608 GCA_964654295.1 uncultured bacterium
TATTGGTAAGATTTATATGTGCATTGGGCCTCATAAGACAATAATTTTGCAATTACCTCTAAAGCCTACGCTACAACTAATGGTTTAATACTTAGCCGTTAGATGGTTATTTCCTGACCAAATCTATGTAATTATACTGAACTGAGAAGTTAATTAGATCTGAGGTCTTATATTCTTTAAAAACAGGCTCGGAAAAAGTTGTATTGATATAATACCCACTGACACTCTTTTCTAATGAAACGTGAAGCGGTCTAATTCCCTTTTCATTCAAAAAAAGAACTGGATAAGGAAATAAACGTGCCTTCAAATCCTCCGTATGATAAGTGACTTCAATTTTTTCATTTGTTCCATTTAGGAAGCAAAGGAATTGAAGCGACGAATTTTGCTTAAGTTTTTTCGTTACATCTTCCTTATAACTCAAAAAATCCAGCCGGTTATTAACAACCAGCGGCTTAACATCTAAATATTGTAACGTTGGAAATGTCTCTTGGACAGCATTCAAGATCTCAAATTCTACACCGACTTTAAATGAAATTGCTTTTAGATCCATCTGTTTCTCTTTAGGAAGATAGGGCAAGCATAACAGAGACTCTATCTCTTCCGACTTACTGACAATCACACCTTTTACATATTTCTTTATTAAAGAGTTAAGCAAAGGGCAATCAAGATAAAGGAACACGCTCATATCGGCGCATAAAAAGTCACCTTCTAGCGGCAATGAAAAAAAAGAGCATCCTTTAGCTTTTAAGATACTTTGAAGAGCGATAAACTCCAGTTGATTTAAAAACTGTTCGCTACAGTTCGTATAAATCTTAAGATTTTCTATAAATTCTTCTAAGGCACTTTCTGTACTTATCGTTTTGGCATTCTCCATCAAAGAACCTAAAAAGAAATCTTCGAAAGGTCTATGTGAAAGTTCATGCCCTAGCTGACAAGCTTCTACTAAATCTCTGCCAGTTAGATTCTTACCACTTATACATCTAGTCTCTAAGTATGTTTTAAAAAGTTCAAGTATCTTCTTGCTACACTTAGGTGATTTATACTCTTTAAAACCTTTAGGTTTATCTGAAAAGAACTTGGGACAAGCCAATTTAAAAAGAGTGCTATTAACGGGCACGTCTACACCCTCTTTATCACAAAGATGAAATTGATTCGGTAAATTTGCCTTGTCAAGAACGGGTTGGATGGTCTTAACAATCGTATCGATCTCCATTCCCTGGATTTGTTCATGCTTCTGAAGATGCCGAACAATTTTTAAGCATACCCGTACCGATTCAGGATTCTGTTCAATATAAGGATGTTTAATATTGAGAATAAATAGCTTATCTATAAGCTGACGCGCCTCTACCGAAGGCGTGCTTTTGGATTCTTTGTGGAATCGCTCTAAAAGTTGTGGTGTGACAAACACTGGAACTCTATTGCTTATTGGACTTGATCCGCTCATGCTTTTACCTAAATTTGGTTAAAAAAAGTTGGTAAAAGCTTAAGAATAAATCAATTTTAGCAAAAGGATTTTCTCATAAGTCGTCACGTATATGCGCTAAAGCTAAGAATATTTGGAGTGCGGTGACTTGTCACCGCTTTTTGCTCATCTCGACTTGTCGAGAT
>CAZZJE010000458.1:0-1607 GCA_964654295.1 uncultured bacterium
CCTTACAGATTGACACATCTTTTTCTGGACTTTAGAGGGTTTTAATAACAGAGCGCTGGGTTAGGCCTCGAAGAGGCCGGCACAATTAAAGGCCAGGCCGTAAGGCCTGGTAAAGACATGTCATAAACAATGGAGGCCCAGCGGGCCGATACAAATAGAAACAATCGCTATGATTTGTATCGCCCTGCAGGGGCTCAATTATTAAAACATGCTTCTATACCAGGCCTTACGGCCTGGCCTTTAATTGTACCGGCCCTTTGGGCCTAGCAAACGCGCTTTTTATACACTCTTTCAAAAGTCAAGAAAAAGATGTGTCAATCTGTAAGGCCAAGTCCCCCTCTCCAGATTTTTAAGACAAAATGAACTTTCGCAATCGCTTCAGCGTCTGAAACTAAAGCCCTTCTAATATAAAACATAAATTTTCAGATAGATTAAAAAAATTCAAATAAAACAATCTTCCAAATAAGAGGCTTCTACTTTATAATAAACCGAAATCTATAATCCTTTTGAAGGTTTTGCATGAGCGTCAAGACAACAGCGGACAATCAACTCTCTTTACCTACTGCCATTCTAATTAATATTAACATTATGCTTGGTGCAGGCATTTTTATTAATACCCCCACGTTAGCTCAGCGTGCAGGGTTGTTAGGTGCCTTTATGTATGTGTTGGTTGGGATTTTGATGCTTCCGCTCATTCTTTCGATTGCAAAACTTTTGAGGATTCATCCGGCAGGAGGCTTTTATACCTTTGCGCGGCAAGAGATGAATCCAATGATGGGTTTCTTAAGCGGTTGGTGTTACTTTACCGCCAAGCTGGCTTCTTGCATGTTGATGATTCATGTCTCTGTGACATTGATCCAGCATATCTTTCCAGTTTTGAATATTGTCTCCCCTTTTGTGATAGATGGCTGCGTTGTCGCGCTCTTTTGTGCTCTTAATCTGCTTAACATTAAAGCGAGTAGTACAATCCAAAAGTTATTTATTGGATTTAAAACATTCCCCATCTTTTTTGCGATTTTAACTGGTCTCTTTCTAATACAAGGTGACAACTTCGCTCCATCGCATCTTGTTTGGGAGGGATTGACTTCAAGTTTGCCGCTTGTCATCTATGCTGTCATTGGCTTTGAAGCAGCCTGTTCGATGAGTAGTAAGATTAAAGATGCCCATAAGAATGCACCACTTGCTGTGCTGATCTCATTTGCCGTCGTGATCTTGATCGCGACACTTTACCAAGCGATTTTTTATGGAGCTCTAGCGGGCGAGCTTGTTAACTGCGGAGGCCATTGCGACACCTTTCCAGCTCTTGTGCAGCGAATCTTTGGAGAGACTCCTTTTGCTCGTAAGTTTGAAGGCATCTTGCATCTAGCTATTGCAACATCAACTTTAGGTGCTGCCTACGGAATCATTTTTAGCAACTCCTGGAATCTTCATATTCTAGCTGAAAACCGTCATATTTGGTTTTCCAAGCTATTCACAACTTTCAACCGCAACGCGATCCCCTTTGCCTGTATTCTTGTCGAAGGGGCGATCTGTTTAACCTATCTGGCTGTTAGCCAAGGATCGCTCATCCCGCTTCAGCAAATCGGTGCCTTTGGATGTGTCATCTC
>CAZZJE010000459.1:0-1556 GCA_964654295.1 uncultured bacterium
TGTTCGTCTAAAGATGGTTTTTAGAATATGCAACACAAAGGCACAAAGTCTCAAACTCGACTTTAGCATTTTTTAGCATAAAAAAAGGCAGATCAGTATCTTAAATCTTTTTTTTCATACGACTGAATAAAGGATTCAGATGACTAACCTGCCAGAAGCCATTTTACACATATTCGCTTTGTTTGCTCCACTATTTTCTAGACCAGTCTATAGTAATGCTCTAGATCTAATAGTGGCTCACTTTCTTTGTACAGGCAAACGCACTGTTACAAATTTAATTAGATGTTTAGGAAAACATACAGATAGCAAATTCACCAAATACTTCTACGTTCTTCGCAAGGCTAAATGGTCTACTTTTCAGGCTAGTAAAATCCTTTTACTTTTGATTATTAATAGATTAATTCCCAGCAATGCTCGCATTGAAATCAACATCGATGCTCATTTAAATAGGCGTCGAGGTCCCAAAATTAGAGGTCTCGGTTGTCATCGAGATGCAGTTGCATCATCCAAAAGTCAAAAAGTTCTAGCTACAGGGCATAATTGGCTTGTAGCAGCTATCTGTGTAAGAATGTTTGGTTCAAAATATAAATGGAGCTTGCCTTTTTTATCTTATCTTCTAACACCAGAAAAACCTTTATCAAGCAGTCGCAACGAGACGGATTTGAAAGGCAAGAAACGCCATAAAAAAATGACCCAAGTAACCAGTCAATTTATTATTCAAATTCGTCGTTGGATCGGTCCTAAAAGAGAAATTGTAGTGGTAGCTGATAGCGCTTTTTGCTGTCGCGAAGTATGTAGAACTTGCATCAAATATCATGTTATTTTTTGCACCCAACTGAGGCTCGATGCAAGCCTTCATGATTTTCCCCCAATCCAAAAAAACAAACGTGGACGCCCTCGAATAGTTGGCGCGAGATTGCCCAATTTAGAAGCCCTAGTGAATGATAAGAATCAAAAATGGGTACGCTTATCAGCGCCTTGGTATAGTGGGAAAACCAAAGAAATGCAAGTGCTAACAGGGACATGTTTATGGTATCACAATACGGTAGGAGGGGTGCCGATTCGATGGATACTTACCAAAGATCCCACAGGAGAAAATAAACCGATAGCAATTTTGGTTACCGACTTTAGAATATGTGTAGAAGAAGCTATAGCTCTTTTTGTTGGTCGATGGCCTATTAAAACTACTTTTCAAGAGATCAACCAGCACTTAGGCATAAAAACTATTCATACCTGGTCAGACATGAGCATTAACCGTACAGCTCCTTCTATCATAGCTTCTTATTCGTTAGCATGTCTTGTGGTCGATCAAGCTACAAAAGAAACAGGCATCGAAATACGGCCAGAAACAAGCGCATGGTACGAAAAGAGCACCATTACCTTTTCAGATGTAATGGTGTACCTTAAGTTGTTAATACTCAACAAAAAATATTTTTCACAGTCTACAAAAAAACGGACCCAAGAGAAAATAAGTCTAGAAGAACTCTTCTACTTAGTGGCGTGTACTTAAAAAATGCTAAAGTCGAGTCAAAGACACGAAGAAATACATTTTAAAT
>CAZZJE010000460.1:0-1553 GCA_964654295.1 uncultured bacterium
TAAGCATGTAATAAAATTAAATTTTCTTGCTGAATGCTAACATAAAAGATTCGGTACCCACTGCTAACTGCCTTGATTTTAATTTCCCATAGCTTGCCTTTTACCTGTCTAAATTGCACACGGGGGCTATTAAATCCTAAATCTTCAATACTCTTTAGGCATGCCAAAATTTTAGCCTGGTCCCTCATGTCCAAGTCCTTTATAAACTCTTGTACAGGTGATTTTGTTGTCTTATAAAAGAGTATTCTCATTATTAATATTATACCCTTGTGGATATAAAAAGCAACCTTTTAAAATCGCCATAACACTGGGCCCCTTAGTCAAAAAGTCTGACTAGGGTACAGGATTATGGCAATTTACATGCCTTAAAATGACAGTTAGGCTCGATTAAGTAGCGCCTTTGCTATGACTCAGTCTTAAATCGATCAAAAATTCCAAAGGTCAGAAAAGCTCTCTATGAGCTAGATTTTGCTCCCAGCCCAATAAGGTGAGTTTGGATAGCTTCATCCGGCCTCTCTTTAGCATAATCAAGCGCGGTTTTGTTAGAAGAGGGATTTACAATATTAACATTAATATTAGGTTTTCCTGTAATGAGTTTAACTGTTCCAAACATGCCGTGTTTAGCTGCCACCATCAACGGGGTCTTTCCATTAAAGTCTCTAAACCAAGATAAAATGCCCTTGTTTCCGATAGAGTTAATATCAAGCCCAACATCATCGATATAAAAATTAATTTTCTCTATCTCGTTTAATTTAACTGCTAATTTGAGATCTTCAAGGTATTTTTCTTTATCAGATACCTGAGCACCTCGTCTAGCTAGATCTTTAGCAAAATGGAATCGGACATTTTGAATAGCAATATCTAATAAAGTGATACCACCAACGTAAATCTGAGGATTCAACTTAACCTTAATAGTCTCGAGATAAAAATCAAATAATTTTTTGTCCCCACATTCAATTGCTTCTACTAACTTTGGAACACAAACATTTAAGATAAATTGTTTACTAACAACGGCTCCTTGCATAACCAAATATTTAGCAGTCTCAATGAAGCCATGAGATACAGCTCTTTCTAGACAAGAACTAGATATATCCGCGCCTTGTTCATGTAATTTTTTTACAATTTTAAGTTGACCATAGTGAATGGCATAATCTATTAAAGTATTGCCCTTAGAAGTGCGGGTGTCTAAGCTGATCTTAATTTTCTTCAAATAAAAATCAATACGTTTCTCATCGCCCTGCTCAATTGCTTCAAATAGCCTTGGGACACAAGTCTTTGTACGAAATTCGTTACTAACAACCGCCATATGTTTAACGAGATGTTCAGCAATATCAAAATATTCATTATCAATGGCATACTCTAAAGCATTTTTCTTTTCATCACTGGTAATAGAAATTTCTGCTCCGTTCTTTATCAAAAACGCTACTGTGGGAAAATGTCCTCTTATAGTAGCTCTAATAAGGGGAGTAATTCTATTAGTAACTCGATGATCTACAAGAGAAGTAGCATTAGCTAGACGATCCCCAAGGGAAATAATATCCGCTCGACAATTT
>CAZZJE010000461.1:0-1548 GCA_964654295.1 uncultured bacterium
CAACAATTCCCGCTGAGCATTTTTTCCTAGGGAAAAAATTTATCTCTTCGTAAACTTTCGAACAATTTAATTGTTTAAAAATACGATCATGTCTTGTTTCAGAAAAGATCTTGGAATCCCAAGTCTCATAGCACACATCCAAAAACTCTTCTCAAAAATTACCGATCCACGAGAATTTGATAGGCCTAGCATTCCTCTCGTAGATCATCTCATGTCTGGACTTGCTGTTTTTGGCCTGAAATGTCCATCTCTTCTCGACTATGATAGAAAACGCAAGAGTGAGGCAACGGAGAAAAATTTACGTAATTTATACCTAGTCAATACTCCTCCAAGTGATTCTTATCTAAGAGAACGCTTAGATGAAGTAGATCCAAACAGTCTCCGGATTGCATTCAAAAAGCTGTTCGCTTTATTTCAGAGAGGTAAATGTCTTGAGGAGTTCGAATATTTGGATGGCTATGTCCTACTATCCGGAGATGGTACAGGACATTTTTCATCCGGAAAAATAGCCTGTCCACATTGCTGTAAAAAAGAAACATCCAAAGGAACCGAATACTATCACCAAATGTTTGGAGTTTGTGTTGTTCATCCGGATAAACGAAATGTCATTCCACTATGTCCTGAAGCGATTCTTAACCAAGATGGTAGCACCAAGAATGACTGTGAGAGAAATGCCTGTAAACGATTTCTGGAGAACTTTCGAAGAGAACACCCACATTTAAAAGCTATTTTCCTTGCAGACGGCCTTAGTTCAACAGCTCCAAACATCCGCCTATTAGAAAAATACAATATGAAATATGTTCTAGGAGCAAAAGAAGGGGATCACCAATTTTTATTCGAACAATTGGAATCTAACGGAAATGTACATTATCACGAAGAACGAACAGGCGAGGTGTTACATCAGTTTCATTTTGTCAATGGGATCGCATTAAATAAATCGAGCCCGGACGTAAAAGTAAACTTCATTGAATATCGACAAACAGATGCCAAGGGTAGAGAACTTAACTTTTCCTGGGTTACAAACATCACAGTTTCAACAATTAACGTCATGAAGATAATGCGAGGTGCACGAGCTAGATGGAAAATTGAAAACGAAACATTCAATACACTAAAGAATCTGGGTTACAACTTTGAACACAATTACGGGCATGGTAAAAAGTATCTGTCCACAGTTTTTTGCTTGCTAATGATGCTGGCCTTTTTGATAGATCAAATACAAGAGATCTGCTGTACGCTATACAATAAGTGTCGAGCGTTTTGTCATACTTACAGAGGCCTATGGGAGGAGATGCGTACATTATTTCGACGCGTTACCATGAATGACTGGGAAAGTTTTTACTTAATTATATCCAGTGAAACCGCCTTAAACACTACATAAAGGTAATTTTAACCCTCTTGTTTTTGTGTGCCTTGTGTAACCTCTTTTCATCACTTTTTTCCCGTTTCATCCTCTTTGAGGGTATATTCATCCCTAAAGTTTTGTTAAAATAATTAATTCACAAAATAGTGGCATGTAAATTATTTTTTAAATCCCAGCGGGAATTGCTG
>CAZZJE010000462.1:0-1519 GCA_964654295.1 uncultured bacterium
CCAGACCAAAAAACTCAAATTATTTTAGACCTCCTATCTGAGATTGGAAAAGGAATTCGCCAACGCTATTTCCAAAAAAAGCAAATAAATTATGCTCCTTTAGGAGAGCGCCTACCAAACGCTCCACTCTTATCTTTATTAGATGGGAATAAGCCAAAGCCTATGTTAGATAAACCAGAAGAGTATTATTTATCGACTAAACCCATGGAATATACGAAAAAAAGAATCCAACAAAGAAAAGAAATAGAATAGCTGATCAGGATATAGCCATGTCTCTCGCATCCCCCATTTCATATGCCCCTGTCTCCAATAATCCTCTAAAAAGGGGGTTTAGTTTGGTATCTGAGCGTCTCGATGCCAAACAGCTAAAAAGTTATTTCAGAGAAGTCACAAAGAATGACAGCTGCTTATGGAAAACGACAGAGAAGATTGCTATCTTGGAGAAGCAGCTGCAAGATCTCAATAAAATTAATCCTACTGCAGAAAGCTGCTTAGCGCTAGCTTGGAGAGTGATAAGCAATCCTCAGCAGTCTGAAAACCTTACTCCCATATTAGAGCGCATCACAAAGACTTTAGAGCGCACAGAACGAGGCCGTTTAATCAAGATTCTGTATTTGATCGATGGGACACCAGGCAGGCAGCTGCGCGATACCCTTTTCCCCTGTTTTTATCATTATGGAGACACTGTTCGAAGCGGACCGTCGGTCAAAGAGTTTTATAAAGAGGCTCAAGAGCTTTGCCAAAAGCTTTCAACACTCACACTAGAAGAAACAGCACAATTAGAGTTACCTGTCGTCAATAAATTTCAAAGCCTTACAGAGAGAGATGAATTTTTAAACTCTTATAGTGAAAGCTTAAAAAGGCCTATTGCTCTCTTAGAGCAGAATAGAGAGATCATCTTTCCGCTCTATTTCCCCATCTGGCCTAATGATAAAGGCACTACATGGTTAACTCGCTCATTTTCTCCTAAAAACAATTTAAAGATTGGTTTCTCTCCTATTTTAGAGGGGTTAGAGACAACCACCATTTTTTCTGGACCTGGAGAAAAACCTGCCCCAGAAGGATTCGTTGAGCTACTAGCTGATGATCCCTTAGAGATCACTACAAATTCGCTGTGTCATATCAGTGTGATTGCCTCAGTGCAGCATATTAAGAGTCTGGATGGTTACATCAGGCCTCTTCATGAGCAATTCCGAAAAATGTTCAGTCAAACATTTGCAGAGCGAGAGCTGGCCGATTTTGGCCAATCTACAGTTGTGACAAGTCCTGACAACTTCTTTGCATTTGAGCATTTTCTTGTTCGACTAAAATATCCCGATTTGCAACCTAAGCATTGGCCTCAGCCGAGGACTTCTCCAGCTACACCTAGAGTGGTAAATTCGCTGGTCGAGTGGTTAAATATCACTCTTGTAAAGAGATGAACACCACGTTTTTAGAGTGCGGTGACTTGTCAAAGCGCTATAGTTTGCAGGTTAAAACCTGCAAAAACAAGCGCAGGCTAAAGAGGTAATTGCAAAAT
>CAZZJE010000463.1:0-1518 GCA_964654295.1 uncultured bacterium
TGGATTTTTATATATTTTAATCGGGCACGGGCACGGGCACGCTCACGGGCACGAAAAGGTCAGAGGTACGCACACGGGCGTGAAGGGGCAAGGCGTGGGCACGAAGAAGGGAAGGTAATCTCTCTTTACCCATATTAAGCAGTTCACGTATCGTTGGAGCAACTGATCGATACAGAGGATTACTATGCAAACCCAACATCCATTTCGTCGTCTGTTGCTTAAGTTATCCGGAGAAACATTGCAGGGAGAAACTCCATTTGGAATCGACTCTAAAGCCCTTCAAACAGTCGTTCAAGGAATCAAACAGCTGATCGACGATGGACATGAGATTGCAATTGTCATTGGAGCCGGTAATATTTTCCGAGGAATGCAGCTCCACGCTAAAGGGATTCCTCAAAGTCCAGCTGATCAGATGGGAATGCTTGGCACAATTATCAATGGGATCGCTCTACAGCAAGCTTTAGAAGCCGCAGGTTTACCAGCTCATCTCATGAGCGCACTAAGCTGCCCTCAGGTTGCAGAAAATTATAGTTGGCAAAGAGCACGAGAGCTGCTCAACCATCATAAAATCCTAATTTTCGTTGGTGGAACGGGTAATCCCTATTTTACAACCGACTCAGCAGCAGCGTTGCGAGGGCTGGAGATAGGGGCCGACTGTCTTTTAAAAGCCACACAAGTTGATGGAATCTACAGCAGCGATCCAAGACTCCACTCCGACGCGAAGCGCTTTGAGACAATCAGCTATCATGATATTCTAAACCAGCGTCTTGGTATTATGGATCTTACTGCAATAGCCTTATGCCAACGACACCACCTACCCATTTTAGTCTTTCACAGGCGCCTGTTAGCTCAGAAACAACTCGTCTCAGCGCTTGTTCAACAACATTTAGGAACCCTTGTACAAGGAGATTAATCCATGGCTAACGTTATCGAAGATACTAAAAGCAAAATGCGAGCGGCTATCGATCACCTAAAAAAAGATCTACAGCAAATCCGCACAGGGAGAGCACACTCTGGCATCGTAGAAAATGTCTCTGTAGAAGTTTATGGAACACCCATGCGCCTTCGAGACATTGCTTCTATCTCAACTCCCGAACCAAGACTTATTCTCATCACCCCCTTCGACACTAAAAATGCGCCTGTAATCGGTAAAGCCATTGAAAAAGCAAACCTCGGCTTAAATCCAATTGTCGATGCCAAAGCTGTTCGCGTCAATATTCCGCCTATGGATGCCCAGATGCGTAATGAAATGATTAAAGTGTGCCATAAAAAGCGCGAAGAGACCAAAGTTAGCATCCGAACGATTCGACAGAACGTTAGAAAGCACTATACAGATAGCGATATTGCAGAAGATGAAAAAAAGAAGCTTGACAAGCAGGTACAAGAGCTAACCGATCAATTCTGCAAAGAAGCTGACGAAGTCTCTAAGCACAAAGAGAATGAAATTTCCACAATTTAAAGGTTGTGTAAAATTCGGTCAAAGTCTAATATTGTAGATGTGATTGACGACTGAATCAA
>CAZZJE010000464.1:0-1514 GCA_964654295.1 uncultured bacterium
TTCTGCTGCATCAGTAGAGCAAAATTTAATAAGAAGCGAGTGTTTTTCTCATGATCATTTTCAAGCCAATTAGAGAGTGTTTGAAGGAGTGTGACTCTATTTTGAGAAGATTGCGATCCATTAATTAATTGAATAATTTTTTTGTAATAAGAGGAGCGCTTCTCTTTAGAAAGCTTGGAAAAAATACTAATGATATAAAGAACTTCTCTAATTTCAAAAGTTTTAAAAGCAGCTAACAGCCCCGCAAGTTCTGGCTGCAGCTCACGTAAGAGGTTAATAGGAGCGATTTCCTGTTCATAACTATCTCTCTCATCGCTTGCAGGGATCGCCGCAACAAGTTCACTTAAGATATTAACGATGTCTTTTGTTTCAAAATTGGCAATTTCTTTTAACAAGGGCCTGCATGCTTCGGAAAGATGATAGATCTTTTCTTCTCCAAAGAGCTGGTGAAGATGCGTTAACTTGAAAACATCGGGAAAGGTCCAATCTCTATTTAATTGATTTAAAATAAAGGCAATAGGAGATGAAGAAGTGTCTTTTAGAACATGTTGAAAATAGAAAATTGCAGCTTGCATCATTTTGAGAACAGCCTTAAAGCTATCATCTGAAAGATGAGATACCTGCTCATATTTCCAAATTGCTATGCGTAAAATGTCGGTTTGCACCTGCTGCGTCATGATTGTTGGGTCAAAGCTTTGCAGAATCTCATAGCAGCTTGCTAATAAATTGGCTTTGGCATCAATTTCCGCAAGTGGAGATTGGATTAGACTCTGGATAAACTCAAGAGGAGTTAAATGAAAGAGAGTCGATAGACGGCTAGTCATTAGGTTGTAGTCAAAAGGAGGGGTGCATTCTCGATAGAGTCGTATTTTTAGATAAACAAAAGTAATTCGACGAGCCTGATATTCAGTTAACGGTTGCCTAGCTAAGAATTCTGTACTGTATGAAGTACAATAAGGAGCTAAAATTTCGTAAGAAGATTCTAGGGTAGAAATATAGTGCTCGAATGCAGAGGAGAGAATCATAGGAGAAGCGATTTCCTGCGGTGGGCTTGAAGGGTTTTGAGCCCTATAATTTATAGGGGGTAAATGAGCTAGAGGATAAAACATACACTTAAACTTTGAGATGAGGGGCTTGAAATCTGCAAATTATTGATTTAGCTTACAGGCTATTTTTTGATTTAGTAAAAAAATTATGATCGAATGATAAGCGATTTGGAAGTGATGTGATAATTTCAGTAAGTTATCATTTGTATCGTTATATTGTTGTTCTAATTTTAATTCGTAAATTTTGTTTGTTTTATAGCTATCTAGCAAGAATTAACGAATATAGAGTGGTCAGACAATCTCAATAAGAATGGCTTTAATCGTTTAATATTAAACTATTTATTTTATTTTAAGGTTTAATTATTACAGAATTTAGGTTTGCTGAATAATGTTTATGTTTGGTTAATTTTGTGTTAGAGAGTGTCTCTGAATTTTTGAAAGCGCTATAAGGATAGCTTTACTTGGAGG
>CAZZJE010000465.1:0-1492 GCA_964654295.1 uncultured bacterium
GTGAGCGTTCAGTCGGTAGTAAAAAACTATATTGCACGACTCATTCTAAGGTTTTGAATGCTCCCTAGTTGCTTAATCAATAAGCAATACTTTCGATTTGAAAACAAACTCGACAATTTCAATAAGCTTATCTTTGCTATCGTTATATCGTTCTAATTTTAATTTATAAACTCTGTAAAGATCGAATTATCAAACAAAAATTAACGATTAAAAAGATATCAAGGATATAACGATAAGCGGTTTATGGATGAATCTGACTATTTCAATCATTTTAAAACAGGCCAACCCTGTGGAACCGTCGGGGCGATCACGTCCCAACCTCTTATTTTCTTCCAAAACTTTAACATCACCGCGTCTAATACGGATGTAGCGCACAATAATATCGTGAGTATCTTCGATCTCAACAGAATAGTCTCTTAAACAGACTCCCTGTCCAGGTGCATCCGATCCATCGATGGTTAAATAGGGTTCGCGGATCTTCAAATGGTCTTTTAAGATAATGGTTCCTACGACGGCAAATTTGACAATACGGGAACCCTTTTGATTAACCGCCCAACGCAGAGATCCAACGGGAGGATTTTTCGCATCGTCTTCTAATGTGGTGACGACTAACACTTTACCGCCCTCTCCTCCTACGGAAGCCGCTCCAAAACCCTCTATATTAGATAAGGTGTAAGTTTCATTTAAACTCAGCCCTAACAACGCCAAGGCAAGTGTAAAGATATAGATGAGATTCATTGCATGGCTCCATAAACACTCTTTTATGGAGCCATAGCAGACTTGGAAGAATAGTTAAATATTTTTTAGAAGATTAGACATCCTCGTCTTCGTCTTCATCGAAGTCCTCCTCTTCCTCCTCTTCAGTGGATAGGACCTCTTCAAAGATAGGACGTTTTGGAGCCGGCTTTGCAACAAGCGTTCGTTTTGCACCGCCTTTGACTCCGCCTGGCATCAGGTCAACCCAGATAGGAGAACTCCAAGCCATATGGCCGTCTGCTTGAATAACCCGAATATAGTAGAAGACAAAGGGAGGCTTTTTATTTTTAGAGGATTGAACAACCTTTTCTAACGGCTCCATGTCGTCGTAAGTAAATTCAAACGCATAGCCTTCTGGCTTAAAAGTCTTGATAACTTTTCCATTGCGAATGATATCGACCTGTTTGAGATCCGCTGTTCCCGCAACGTAGCCAGAAAGGTGACGATTAATTAGCAATCCAGGCTTATCGCTACTTAGAATTTCGCTTCCCATCGACTGTCCGGCCAAGTAGAATCCAACAATCAGCCGCTCGCCTGTTGTCGCATAGCATGAGCGCTGGTAAAGAGCCTCCATCAAAGCGGTCTTTGTCTGCTCAGTAGCCACGATTGCAGTCAACCCAGGAGGATATTGTGCCTGGTCGCCATCATAAAAATCGGCATAGCTGCCACGATCATCTAGCCCGCCAGCGACAAAGCCAAAGCGATGGTTATTTAGCAAGGCGCGCTGGATCGACCC
>CAZZJE010000466.1:0-1489 GCA_964654295.1 uncultured bacterium
TCCCTATGTGTGTACAATAACCATTTTGTCCGTCATGTCGCGCACCCGTATCATCAACATGGATATAATTCGATGCTTTCAATCCAGCAGGTAAAATTTCAGTTTTCTCTTGGTGAAAAATATCTTTTTTTTCTGTCAATAACCGATTCAATTCACCGCTTGAAATATCAACGCCATACTCCTTAAGCTGAGATAACAGCAGTGGCTGAGTGACATGCTGATGGTGGTATTGATAATCAATAAAACTGCGTAAGGTGGGTCCAAAATGATAACCACTCAACGCCAAAGGGAGGGCAGCAATATGATATTCTCCGCTGGAGAGTTGCCATCTCTCTAATCGATAACGTGTCGTGTGTACTTGAATGACTAAATCTTGCACAACATAAGATTGATAACCTTTAAATCTCGAACCAGGTGGAACATTTTCCGCAGGAATAATTTGTTCTTCATGAATTTTCAGGTCTATCGTTTTCTGACGTTTTTCCGATCCTCTTCGTTTACCTTCACTCGCATTTTTACTAGCCGACTTATTCTGATTCATTTCGCTGGCTTTGACTTGCGGCTTTCCTTTGTGCTTTTTTTGTCGTTTGATTTCTTCTTTTAGAACTTCAATATCAGATATTAAATCGTCAATCATATTTTGCTGACGATCGATTACATCTAGCAATTTCTTAACTAGCGGCGTCTCTTCCATAGGTAATATTGTGGGAATAGCTATCCGTTTCCTCATAGCACACAATTTATCAGAATAAGTGCGGTTTGGGTAGGCCTTTGCCCGAGGTTATTGAGAAGTTACCAAAATCATGTCTAAGTCATTGATTAAATGGCGCACCCGGAGAGATGGACTCCGGCCATCCTTGGCCTGCGCCCCTTCGGGGCATTTGCTGCGCAAATGTCTAAAAATGCTTTCCTGCATTTTTATCGAACTCTTTCGTTCGAACTCTCCGGGAACCTTTCTGATGGCTTGAGTTTTGGGAGGTAATTTAGTTTTAACGAAGTGATTTAGCTTGTTTGGCGCACCCGGAGAGATTCGAACTCCCGACCACCTGGTTCGTAGCTCGAATTGACATAGATTTTTAACTCATAATATCAACACCTTACGATGGTTTAGCGAACTTAAAATGTATCTGAAAGTACTCTATAAATACCTAAAATGTCTACACTCTGTGACAAATTTGCTACATTACCTTTTGCGAGGAAACCGAGGTACAAACAAGCTCACAATTGTTACAGGCAACAACAATGCCTTCCATTTATTTACTTGGTTACTCCAAATTTTAGAGTACCTTTCTCGTCACCTCCTCTTGAGTCACATCACCTAAAGGAGCTTCCTCATCTTCATCCGGATTGTGTATCGGTAAACTTGATAATTGAGCACGAGGTGAAGTGGGTGGTGATGAAGCCGAAGCGAAAAACAAACTTTTTGCCGGCGCTGTTGCGGCATCGCTTTCTGATGAAGCCATTGGTTGGACTACCATCTTTTTCTCTA
>CAZZJE010000467.1:0-1464 GCA_964654295.1 uncultured bacterium
AACCACGAAAACGACCCATTTGGCGGTCGCCTAAAATGGACCACTTGGCGGTCATCGAAAATGGACCACCTGGCGGTCACTCAAAATGACCCACCCGCGCGCCGCTAAAAACGCCCACCAAAAACCAGCCTAATTATATTTTAAAGTTTACAATCTTTTGCTATTGCCTTTTTCTTAAATTGAGCTGCCCGATAGCTTGCTCCATCAATGATTAATTCAGAACCTTTATGAACCAATCGATCCATCGCTGCGCTGCCGATTAGCGGATTGGAAAACACTGATGCCCATTCCGATAAATCTCGATTGCTCGTAATGATCATGGCTCTTTTTTCGTATCGCTCGCAAATTATTTCATAGAGGTCTTCTTGCTGAACCGGCTGCATAGATTGTAAGCCGAAGTCATCAAGAATCAAAAGAGGAATCTTGATGATTTGTTCCATCTTTTTTTTGTAAGTCCCATCGCCACGCCCGCTATGAATCCAATCAAAAAGCTTGTGCGTTCTATAACAAAGCACCTCAAAACCTTTACGGCAGGCTTCATGCCCAAGAGCATTGGCTAGATGACTTTTTCCTACGCCGCTAGGTCCAATGAGAAAAATATTCTCTCCTTTTTCTATAAATTTGCAACACGCCAATTCTCTAAAAGATGAGCCTTGTAGTTTTGGATTGAACTTGAAATCATAGCTATCCATGGTTCTGTTCATGTCTAAACCGCTTTTTGCGAGCCGACGAACCATTTGCGTTTGATTTCGACGGTCCAATTCGTCGGTCAATAACATGTCGAGGAGGGCTGAGTAAGCCCACCCCTCGGCTTGAGCCGATTTAATCCGGTCTTGACAGGTGCATTTCATTCCTGTAAGACGCAGCCGTTCCAGTTTTTTCTCTAATAATACATCCATTTGACCTCCATGGATTTACGCTATTAATTCGATGTTATTGTTAGAACCATATTCTTTCGGATCTCTTGCAAATTTAAAACTCAACTTCTCCGTATTTGGGGGAGGCTTGTTGTCGTCAGATCGGTACTGTTCCATCTGCCGGCCGTCAACATTTCTATTGGGCTCGACATCAAAATCAAGACCTTTCTCTAAAATGCTTTTAACGCTGCTGTATAAGTGGTTTTTATACGACAAGGCTCTGGCACATGCGTTTTCCAACCGTTGCTTATCGTATTTGATAACAAGGCTTAAGAGGCTTCTGACAGGTCTTAGCTTGTCAGTGTGGGGATCTGAGAACATCTGCTGACAAAAGGCATGAGTATTTGGCCCAATTTCTTTGGCATTTTCCAGCAGTCCCTCTCTCGTACAGTTTAGCACAGCGTCTTTGAATGGCGGAGCGTGGTCTACATTTTTAAGATATTCGCCTTTAGAATTGGCAACAGGATGTTTTGCAATATTGTCGCACTCATGATAAATGTGAATAAATTGACTTGTCACACGGCAATAAACAGTTTGTCCAATATAT
>CAZZJE010000468.1:0-1118 GCA_964654295.1 uncultured bacterium
GTGCGTCAAGTTTCTCAAGAAGTTCAAGCGATCAAATCGGGAACATTTGTTTTAGGACCATCGATCATCGCTGGAAGAGCTTATCAGCAAGATGCGCAAGGCCGGCGTACCTATATCGGAACACCTTTAAGAGCCGAAGCTCCAGCTATTACTGTTACGGTCAACCCCTTTCCAGAGAATAAACCTGCCGCATTTAATGGAGCTATTGGCGACTTTACTTCCATGACCACCATCTTACAATCGCCTTATGATGTCGTCATGGGCGATGCTGTCACAATCTCTGTCAACATCAGTGGCAACGGTGATTTTTCAACAGTCACACTGCCAGACCTCTGCTGCTTGCCTGGCTTTAGTGGCCGTTTTCGTGCGAGCGATATTCCACCTATGGAAGAGGTAGATGGAAATACTAAGCATTTTGTGACTCAATTAAAGCCATTATCGACCTCTGTTCGCGAAATCCCCTCTATTCCCTTTGCATTCTACAACCCCACAACAGGAACTTATGGCACTTTAGCTAGCCAGCCCGTGGCTATTAATGTACGTCAAGACCCTCTAGGCATCACTTCGGCCCCTCCTGCGCAAGGGGAAGAGGTAGCATGGCCCAGAGAAGCTCCTACAACGCCTGATGGAACGGCCGTTATTGCTCAACACCCGAATGTGGTGGCTAAAGATGAAGGATTTAATTGGTGGCTTCTATTTCTGCTGCCTTTGGCAGCGATTGCCATCTGGGTTCTTTTGCAGGCGACAAGTAAAGGCCCAAAGCAACCAATCAGCCAGCCTCAAACGACTAAAAACCCCTCTAGTGAACAGCTGTTAGCTACTGCCTATCAAGCACAAAAGGATCCTTCGCGCTTTTACTCCCTGCTCTCTCAATCTCTATTAAAGAGTTTAGAGGAGCATGGCGAAATTTTAAGTGCAAATACTAGTATAGAAGCTTTGCCGCAATATGGAGTTGCGGGAGAGGTACGCACCTTTTTAATGCGTATAGATGAGCAGCGCTTCAGTGGGAAGGGATTACCTTCTACAGCACAGCTTTTGCAAGAGGCTGCTTTGTTACATAAAAAGATTCAGCAACTTGATCGGCCCAATGATAAGCCATCTCTTAACGCTTAATGATG
>CAZZJE010000468.1:1128-1434 GCA_964654295.1 uncultured bacterium
GGATATTTTTTTGTCTGCTTCTGTTAGGAGTTGTTGGATGGCTAATAGCTGATGCGTTTCAGCGGCATCAGCGAAAAGAGCTTTCTGCAAAAGCATATGAGTTTGTAGAAGCGGCAATTAAAACCAGTGATCGAGCAGAAAAAAAGCGACTTTTTAACAAGGCGCTTTCTAATTACTTAACTTTGGAAAATGGCTATAGCCAAAACTCAGATCTGAATGAAGCTATTGGAGATCTATCTTTAGATCTAGGAGAGCTTCCTTATGATACCCTCTATTATTCAATAGCGTTCTATGGAATCACTGAAG
>CAZZJE010000469.1:0-1432 GCA_964654295.1 uncultured bacterium
TCTCTCCAGCTGAATTACGCTGGGTTAGGGGGATTAAGGCATGTTTTAATAAAAAGTGCAGCAGGGTGTGGTTGTTCTTCTCTATAGCCACGTGTAACAGCGTGGAACCCGGCCATAAGAAATGCAGTGCCTCTAACATCGCATACAACTCAGCGGCGAGCGCTTTCGTGGTAAAACGGGCATAATCGATTAACGTCAAGAAGGCAAAGAGACTGGTTTCGATGGATTCGGTGCGCTCTTTTTCAAACCCGGTCTTGGTTGTAGTTTTGACAGCAATTCCCGTCATGCTCGAGGATTGCTCTGCATGCGTTTGGGCACGAAAGGCGATTAATTCTTCCCAATCCTCAATATTGTCTTCATACAACGAGACATAGCATTTCCGGATGTCCTCGGGGTATTTTGCTTGCACCTGTTCGTAGTGTTTTGCAAGTTCGGGTTGCAACTGAAACAATAATCCTTGATGGGTGATCTCGGGATCGCTTTGTAACAGCGTTTGTAGTTTAATCAGCTTACGGTACAACTGCCCGACTGTTTTGGGATCAAGCTTCATCGGCAATTGCAGCCCTAAACTCCCGCCAAAGCCTTGAAATTCTTGCCAGGTAAAAACACCGCTGGCTAATAACGCTTCATAGGATTGATTCTTGTGATACAAGCCTTTTAACCACTCCAAGACCACCACTTCCGGGACACGCTTTAAAAACGTCTCTCTAAACGCGGGATCTACTTTTTCTTGCATCTGCGGCAAGAAATACACCACCGTCTTCACATTGACAAAATAACATTTTTGACTTTGTTCTTCGCCTTGTTGACGGAAATATTCTTTGATAAAAGGTTCGGCAAATGCAATGTCGTTATCAATGCCAATGACTTCAATGCTGCCGTCTTGGTGGTACTCCACCATGTAATTATCGGCTTTGCCATCTTGCGGGTCTGTCAAGGCACTTAACACCATCAGCGCTGAAAAGTTAAAGGGTCGGATGCGCTTTAATTGCTCGGGGTGGTTTAATACCATTTCCAGTTCTTTGCCGACCACCGTTTGCGAGGCTTGATAGACCAAGGGGAATCCATTGGGGGCCATCACTTTTAACAGTTCGGTGGGGGTTGCGCCTTGGCCGGCAATAATGCTCCCTAAACTACTGACCATCCACTCCACCCCAGGGGCATGCGGGTCTAACTTGAAATGGGCGTTACCTACCGAATGCACCACATGGCGTCCGGCTTGCTCTGGGTTCTTCTCACGCCGGGTCAAAACTTCCGCGGCTGTTGCCGTTAAGACACGAGCATCGCCTAATCCCACTAAAAAAGCAGGTGTTTGGTACAACAAAGCGCGTTGACTCTCTGGCGTTTGGCAGACCAGTGTTTGATACGCTCGATAGACGCCAATGACCTTATCTAAAGCACTTTGCACGTCTTTGTTGCTTGAAGCATAGCG
>CAZZJE010000470.1:0-1432 GCA_964654295.1 uncultured bacterium
ATGGATTAAGCTTTAGTGTCCCACCAGGCGTTCCGCTTCCACCCTCGCTACAAAATATCTTTAAAGAGCTCAGCAGTGATCTGCATGTCCCGCCGCCTAAGTCTGGTTGCCTAATTCCCTGGGCAGAGCAGGGGGTCATGCTGCTTAACGCCACACTTACCGTTCGTGAGGGCAAGCCACTGTCACACAATGGTAAAGGATGGGAAGAGTTTACAGATGCAGCAATCCAAGCTTTAGCAATGCGTAAAAAACCTGTCGCCTTTGTTCTATGGGGAAGTTCGGCTCAAAAAAAATGGCAGTTCGTCCAATCTCATACAGAGCAGCAGTCAGAGAGCAAGCGCCACTTTATTTTAAAATCTGCCCACCCCTCTCCCCTTTCTGTTCATCGCGGCTTTTTTGGATCAGGACCTTTTTCAAAGATTAACCAGTGGCTAGAAAGCCAAGGGGAAAGCCCCATTGATTGGACTAAAGTCCTTTGATAGCGTCCATCTTTTTGAGTAAAAATCGGCAAAAAATACCCCTTTATCTGCCTAATTTCTCTCTTTGATTGAGAACTCCCAGGAAGATTTCGATGGCATTTATTTTGCTTAAATTAGTCATATATAAAGCCCTCATAGTAATTTATGATGGAAAAAAAACTTCCTTTTGCACACGATTAGATAAAGTTATACTCATAATAAGAATGAACGAGATAAGTCGTGTCGGAGTGATGAAGGAGTGCTACAATGACAGGAACGGGTGGCGAATTCCAACGTATTGAAAAAGTCATGACGCATAAGACAAAAGCGCAGGGGCGACCCCATCCCGCTGCCGAAGGAGAGATGTCTCAGCTTTCAACCGTTCAAAATTCAGCTCAAAAAAATGACGCCGTTTTATTTCAAAATATCTATGCTCAAAATAGCAGCGAAGCAAGCCGTATCCAAGGTGAGCTTAGCGCTGGAGCATTAAGAAGCCACGAAGAGGCAATGATTGCTGCTCAAGAGCGCTACCAAACAATCATGGACATTCAACGTCAACTCTATGCTGCCTATAACGAATTCATGCAAATGCAGCAACAGCCTCCCACCACTTAATTTCTTAAAAACCGTTAGTAACGCGAAGCTTTTGCTCACTTCGACTTGTTTAAGCGTTGAAAGCCCTATTATTTAAATCTTTTTCTGGTATCCAACATCTCGACAAGTCAAGATGAGCAAAAAGCGGCGACTTGTCCTTGCAGATTGACACATCTTTTTCTTGACTTTAGAAGGGTTTAATAACAGAACGCTGGTTAGGCCTCGAGGCCTCGAAGAGGCCGCTTTAATTGTGCCGGCCCTTTGGGCCTCTATAGTTTAGACGTTTTTATGTAACCTTACTGAGGTTATTGGCAGTGTAAGACCCAATTCTACAATCTTTTCAGGGATTGTCGCGGAAGCGACAAAGCTCTCAAATGTAC
>CAZZJE010000471.1:0-1410 GCA_964654295.1 uncultured bacterium
TTGCAATTACCTCTTTAGCCTGCGCTTGTTTTTGCAGGTTTTAACCTGCAAGAGACTATAGGAAATAGTTGCAGCATTAAAAAAGAGACAAAAAGGACTATAAGACGAGAGAGACAACAAAAACCGTCCATCTCTCCATTACGTTTAGGAGGCTTTTACAGCCTTCTTAAGTTTTGCAACCACCTCTAAAGCCTACGCTACAATCCACGAGAAGTTACCTTGATTCTTAAAAAACTATTTTTGCAACAATTACGCTCCAGCCCAATGGGTTGAGTTAATAGAAACACTTCAGCAATCTGGAGAGTTGCGAAGAGATTGGAAAGTGCGTTATATCATTTTTTTAATTGAATTACTATTGCAGATCCTAGCACCCTAAAGGAATTCCATTATGCGCCAACTGGTGCTCTTTCTCTATTCGTTTAGTAGTGTCGTCTTAATCGGCTATCTATTGATTGCGGGTCAAGACCTCCTCATCCCGCTCGTCATTGCGATTGTTGTCTGGTTTTTACTGAACACCTTAATCAACGCAATTCGCAATATCGAATGGTACGGCTATTCGCCTCCCTATCCCCTAGCTTTGCTAGTGGCACTTGGATGCACGGCCTTTATCTGTTGGATTCTATTTAGCATTATATCCGTCAATGTCGCTGAGGTTATTAAACGGTTACCTCTCTATCAAACCAAGCTAAAAGCGCTATCAGAGCAAGGATTTGACTTTCTAGGTATTCAGGAGCGCCCAAATTTAACGGAACTGTTCCAATCTCTCGATCTTATGTCATTAGCAACGGGCATTGCACAGGCAATGACAACGATTGCGGGTAATGCGGGGATTATCTTCCTCTACGTCCTCTTTATCTTGTTAGAGCAATATTCTTTCGATTTAAAACTTGCCAAGCTGATTCAAGACCCGGCTAAGCTGACAACGGTCCGCGACTTAATTGGTCGAATTTCAACGCAAATTCAGTCCTATATCAAAATCAAGATTTTTGTCAGTTTGATCACAGCTGTCTGCTGCTATTTTGTGATGCGTGCTGTAGGAGTTGATTTTTCAGGCTTTTGGGCTCTTTTGATCTTCCTCTTCCACTTTATTCCAACAATCGGCTCTATTATTGCCACGGTCTTTCCAACTGTTTTGACTTTGATCCAATTTGAAAGCTTTACCCCATTTTTGATCATTCTTATTACATTGACATCCATTCAATTCTTCATTGGAAACATCGTCGAGCCAAAGCTGCTGGGCCGGTCGGTTAATTTGAGTGGCCTTGTCATTATCCTCTCCTTGGCCATTTGGGCCAAAATTTGGGGCGTGACAGGGATGTTTTTATGCGTTCCTATCATGGTGATCGCCAATATCATCTTGGCCAACTTCCCAGCAACAAGACCTGTTGCAATTTTGTTATCGGAAAAGGG
>CAZZJE010000472.1:0-1397 GCA_964654295.1 uncultured bacterium
CAATTTAAAGACAGATAACCGTTCCTTATGTGTTTCAAAAAATTCTTTTACTTTTTTGCTTGTGTGATATGGCGCACCATCTTGAATTAATATAATATGCTTGCGTGTTTTAGATAATACCTCTTGAAGAAACGCAATATAACTATCAGCATTTAGCTTGCCTTCGTGACCTTTGGAAAAAAAGCGGCCCGTGAAGTAATCAATTAATCCAAATACTTTATAACCTTTGCGGGTACCAGATGTTTGTATGATTGGCTGTTCACCAATTGGTGCCCATGTATAACTGAGTGTCCCCCATTGTGGAAAAGAAGCCTCATCTCCAAACAACACGTAACTGCTTTTCGCATTTGCAAGTTCCATAATTGCAGGCCATGTTTTTTCTAACCATTCTTTTCGCGCTTTTTCATCCTGTTTACTCGCAATGAATTTTGCTTTTTGGAAGCTAAAGTTCATATTTTTTAACAGTTCAGAAATGTAGCGCGTATTATAAAACACACCATACTTTTCATTAATGAGATGTTGCAACATCGGTGTTCGCCAACAAGCACCAGGGAATCCTGCTTTTTCTGGCCCCTCCTTAATCACTTTAGCTAATTCTCTTCGTTGCGATTTCGTTAACTTTGGCGGGCGCCCTGTAATTTTTCCGCTACGTAATCCATGAATACCATATAGAAAATATTTCTTCAGCCAATCTCTTACAGCTTGCGTGCTTACATTCAGTAGAGTAGCAATTTCAGATACAACATGGTCTTTGCATAACAGCAATATTGACAAAACTCTTTTGACTTTCGCATAATCTCCATTTTTCTCCGCTCTGGCAAGTGCATCTTGTAAAGATTGAATTTTATTTTTTGATAATTTAAGTTTAAATGCTACCATTGTGCTATCCCTTTCATTGATTTGTTTTTACATTGAGACGTAAAATATCTATTTCGATGAAAGGGATTGTAACGCCATGGCAATCTGAATTCAAAAATTTTAGCTCATGCAAAAATTTTTTTCTGAAAAGCTATAGCACAAGGAAATGTTCATCTAACCCTAACAAAGTGACAATGATGATATATGGAAATACCAGATCATAGTCTGCCTCAAATTACACCTGACGTTTTAAAAAAGCTGACCAACGATGAGCTGTTGCAGCTATCGATCAAGATGCTTAAAGACTTGAAGGAATCGCGCGATAGGTTGAATCAAAATTCAAATAATAGTTCTCGTCCTTCCGGTAGTATGGCTTCTTGGGAAAAAGATGATAATTTTGATATAAATACGGATGAAATTTTTGAAGCCAAGACAACTGAGTTAAAGCAAGAACAGACAGAAGAAAATAAGAAAAGCAATGATAATAAACCATCCAATGGAGCTGGTGCTAATGAGCAAAATTCTAGTATCAAGCCATC
>CAZZJE010000473.1:0-1393 GCA_964654295.1 uncultured bacterium
ATAAATGTGAATAAATTGACTTGTCACACGGCAATAAACAGTTTGTCCAATATATGTATAAGTAACAGAATAATAACTGGAGTCTATGACTACTCTCCAATCTCTTCCTACATTGCATTGCAGCCACTTAGTACACTCCCATCTACTCTCCGGAAGCGGTTTGAGTAAATTTTTCTCCTCATGTGTAAAAATTTCTTCCGGAGAACGATTTAACCCTCTTAAAATTCGCGCGCCGGCAATTTCATTATCCCATTTTTCAATAGCCTCTTGAGCCTGAAAAAATGAAAATCGAGGCTGTTGTTTTAGTTTTTCTCGAATTTCTGGCCAAAAATTCCTTTTAATGAATTTGACGTCGCTTTCCACTCCACCTTTATGTTCAGGGGTTCTTGGTCGGCAGGGAGAAATGCGAAAACCATAATGTTCTGCCAATTCATAATAAGATCTGTTCAGCATGTCGTTGTCTATCGAGCTTTGGATAACCCCTGCTTTGAGATTATCTAAAACAACTTCTTCAGGAACCCCGTTAAAGTGTTCGAAAGCATGAATATGACACATCAAAAATGTTTGAGAATCTTGTTTAGGAACTATCTTGCGATATGTTTTTCGAGAGTGTCGAAGGCGAGCGGAAAACACCCATGCCTTTCGCATTTTTAGAAGCTTTTCATCCCACAGCATGCCAAGAAATCCAAAATCCACATCCATAGTAACTCCCGGAATTGTATTGCGAACCATTACGGGGTCAATAGTTGGTGGAAAATGCTTCTTTAAATACCTTCTTAAGGCGCCTATGCGCACAAAAACGTCGTGATTGTTCTGAAGTAGTCGTTGTATAACTACGCTAGAATATCTCTCTTGACGCCACTCACGAATATTATCCCTATAATCATCGAGTACGTGTACAGGTTGATGTTTCTGCTCGATGACGCGTTGCATGTCCTCTTCTGTCGGTACTGCACAGTCAGGATGCATCCAACCATGGGTATTAGCAACGTCAACCACAGACCGCACAACATCTCTATGAACGTGTAATGTACAACTTACTTTCCTGATAGAACTGCCTTTTTTTAGTTCAATCAATATTTGTCTTTTTTCAGCCACGGATATTCTCCTTCCTTGTGTCATGATTAATCTTCCTTTCGCTAAATTTACCCGCTTATAGGGTCGAAAAATTATAGCGAATGAAGAGATCTTCAGCGGCTGGTTATTTGACAAAATTTAAATTTAATAATGACAAATGCTGAGCGAAAAAAAACTCAGCGTATGGTGGGCGTTTTTAGCGGCGCGCGGGTGGGTCATTTTGAGTGACCGCCAAATGGGTCGTTTTCCGTGGTTGTTGACATTATGGTAATGATCTCTTTTTTGACCTATCAAACTTCCTTTCCAAATATCCAAC
>CAZZJE010000474.1:0-1391 GCA_964654295.1 uncultured bacterium
AGAAGGCATAATTGTTTCTCCGGTAATAGCTAACAAACTATAACCAGCAAAAAAATGCCAGTGAACCGAAACGCAATATTTTTATTTAAAAAAGATATATCGCTTTAATTAGCCAGCAAAAAAAAACGATAAAAAGATATAACGATTTAACGATAAGTGGTTACATGTGAATCCAACAAACTTAAACATCTGTTATTCAAGTACTTATTTTACCACAAACAGAACGATTACATGGATTTTATTCCGCTGAAAGTATGGTGGAACGGAGACAAGTGAGAGAATTTATTACGGACGTGAAAAACCTTGTATGACGATTACATACCGGTACAGGATTGGATAGACTCTTATAAAAATATTCTATAATCCGTTTTAAACAGATCAGCTAGTCTTTTTGCTACTGCTTTACCAATGGGTCGTTTCCCTAATTCCATTTGCGATATGTTTGTTTGTGCTATACCTAATAATTCGCCAAGAGCGGACTGTGTTAAACCTTCTCGATTACGTAAACCACGAAGAGCAATAGCCCATTCAGGGATATCGCTGCAAATTTTCTTAATCATATCATCAGCTGTTATTGATTTTCCCCAGCTTTCAGAATGGCTTGATTGTTCAGTAGGGTGCTTTCTCGTGTGTCCCTGCATAATACACCTCTATAATTTTTTCTTTTTTATTAACTATTTGCCAGCAAACAACATAAGTTGGACGACCCTTCTCAATATGACAGTGATAATTTTCATGTGCCATTTTAGTATAGTTTGGCCACGAAGCTCTATAGGGTCCAAGTAACTTCAACTCTTTTAATAAGAGCACGAAAGATTTAGCAGCATCCTTTGAAAGGTTCTTATCTGCTTTTTTAGCTTGGCCGGAAATGTTAACTGACCAGGTTGTTTTATCTAACATTCTTTTATGTTAGATCTTTTTTTGATCTTTTACAAGAACATTTTATCTAGCCTAAACAGCTAAGTGCCAACCATAAATAAACTTATTCAACTTGTGATAAACTGTGTATCTATCTTTATCCTCAGAAAGATAAGGAGATGTAATGCGACGAAATCTATTTTATTGCTGGTGTAATTAGCGATAGAGAATCCTTAAAACGTCTACACTATAACTGCAGGTTAAAACCTGCGCAAACAAGCGCCACGCTAAAGCCTTACGCGACATAAAGTGCGGCAGGACCTATTCAAGTAGCCTTGGAGTTTTCTAAGTAACTAGCTATAGGCTTGCCATTTAAGGTTTTAAGATTGGGAAGCTGTGAGGTAATCAACTCTACTTGATCTTTAGAAAAATTACGTTTGCCGCTTAGCTCAAGATCTTCTAATTTTTGAAGCTTTGATAACCTCATTTCCCGCGAGAATTGTAACTAGGCCTTTCGTAATCCGCTAAAAAAA
>CAZZJE010000475.1:0-1379 GCA_964654295.1 uncultured bacterium
CCTTTACGAGTAGCAAACACTTGATGTCAATGTCTATGGATTCTGCGCTTTAGCTGGTGAAGCATATAAATCGTTTGCAAAGCAAGGACATGGCCATCTAGTAGGTATTTCATCTATCGGTGCTTTAAGGGGCAATCCTATTGCACCCGCCTATAATGCCTCTAAAGCATTTATGTCTAATTATCCAGAAGCATACAAATTTTACCGATGCATTTAAGTAAGAATATCCTGAATAGGAAATGAGAATTTATTAGGATGCAGCCAATCACTTCCCACTTTCTTTGCTCCAACATATTCGAGATCAGAAATTTTTCTCTCTATCTCTAAAATTTTATCTCTATACTTTTCTGGTGAAAGCTCCTTATATGTCTCCAACCTGTCTCGAAGAATATCATACCCATCATCTTGTTTCCTGCATTTGGGTTCTTCCATTTTTTCTTCAACTTTCTGCTGAAAATAAGTTTTATCATTCTCTTCTACCAAAGAATCAAATCTTCCCATTTTCTCCCAACAGATAGATCCAGAAAATGATTTAAATTCAGTATCGATGCAATAAACCCCGTCTTCTCCCATTACAAAGTTTTCAGGCCATAAGTCAACAAAGTTAGCCGCTAAAATAATTACTATTAATTCGTCTATCTCATTTCTTGTTAGTTTGCGATTAATTTTTTGGATTTTTTCCGCATAAATTGTCATTTTATTACAACTAATGTCATAGAGGTTATGTCTACATTCCCATCCATCCATTTGAATTGACTTTTCTTCCTCGCTGATCACAGCAACCTTTAACGGAACCTTGATATGAGTAGAATGATTTTCTGTTATTATCTTTGTTAGGTAATCAGCACCTAACATGCGACTGAAACTATGCTTCTTAACCCATTTTTTTTCATGTAAAGAACAAAATTCTTTTTCTGTTAAAAGTTTATTTGTTTGTCTTAGCTCTTTCATGAAACTTAAAATTACATCATATTTAGTCGCAATATCCATAAAATTAGAAACGATTGTAGGGCCAGTGAAAACAGGAAATTTAGGTTTCATTCCGGAAGCATTTAATTGTCTGACTAAATCAACGTTATGTGATTCGTTAGCTTCTTGATAGATTCTGTTTCTATCAATATCAAAATAAATTATCTGTGATTCAAGTGGGATCATATAAAAACTTATTTAATTTGTTTGTTAACATAATGCTAATGTATAAATATTGTTTTTTTTGTAAATTTTTTGTTAAAATTAGCCGATATAGTACTAGGTCTAGAGTTTGGATATTTAAAAAAATCATGCCCTTATGTCTGAACTTTTGTCAGGATTCCACTCCTTTCGCTATATTCTGCATCTTCCCTTGCTCAATCAATCATGAACCGGTTTGATCCAGTTTG
>CAZZJE010000476.1:0-1377 GCA_964654295.1 uncultured bacterium
GATGATTTTGACTTACCTATCGTCTGCAGTTGAATTAATTTCTTTTACACTGCTGGATTTCTGCATTGTAAAATTGCTTAACAAACATAATGCAAGTATTAGAGCTGTAAAGCCACCTACCAATTTGCCAATGATGACAGGAAAAATCATTTGAGGCATATTCGCTGCTGTAAATCCTAGATGATCACCAAAAGTGAACGCGGCAGATACAGTAAAAGCCACATTGATAACCTTGCCCCTTTCATCCATCAGTTTCATTAAGCTGAACATCGGAATGTTATTAGCCAAGGTGGCAATGAGACCAGTAGCAGAATATTGATTGATCTTTAATTTTGCTCCAATTTGACCAAGGGGCTTCGCAAACCATTTAGTAAGCAAGAAAACCATTGGATAGGCCCCCAAAAGGATACATGTAATACGACCGACAATTTCAAAAGCTCTTATAACCTCTCCTGGTGTATCAGAAGGAGTCATAAAAATGGGAGCCATCCCCGGAATAAAACCCCAGCCTACGGTTGCCTCAAGAACAGCTGAAACCAATCCTATCGTTATGATCACTAATATAATTTTGGCAAAAACATTGAATCCTTTAATCACTTTATTTGGAAAAAACCAAAGCCCTAATGCAATTAATAAAGCTAAAAGTGAAACAGGTAGTAAATTGAAAAGTAGCATCTGATAGGTAAACGCGACTGGCTTGGAGTCAACAATCACGTGAGAGTAGATGGCAGTAATACCCCCAGCCAAACAACCTAAAGGGATGGTGACGATGCCAATGAGTGCGCCGAAGGCTAAATAATATTGGTCTTTCTCCTCAATAATGTTTAGAGCCACAGGCAATGTGAAGACAAGCGTCGGGCCGAGCATAGCACCAAGAATCAAGCCTGCAAAAAGCCAAGAGGCTATATCAGTCACTCCATCGACAGTGGCCAATTCTTTAGCTAAAAAATAACCGCCCATGTCATTGGCTAATAGCGATGTGGCAAACATCGCTGGACTCGCTCCAAGAGCAGTGTAAATGGGAATAATGAATGGTCCCAACAACTTGGCAATTGTAGGAGCAAGAGCCATCATTCCAATCATCGCTAACCCTAAGGAACCCATTGCTAAAAAGCCATTTTCGAATTCCTTGCCTGAATCAGCGATGGCTCTTCCTACCCACGAAAGATGTATTTTTCCTAGAATCTTCTCAGAGCCACCAAATTGCGAAAAAATTCTATCCATGGCGGCAATGACCATGAAGATCATGATAACATTTAAAATAAGCTGACTGAATACTTCCATGAGAAAATAAAATCCGGTGTAATGAATATTTCACTAACTATACGCAGAGTGAAATTTAAATTCTAAATCACAAACTTTGATCGCACTATAAGC
>CAZZJE010000477.1:0-1370 GCA_964654295.1 uncultured bacterium
GCTTATTTTACTTTGCATGGAGCGACCCTAAGGCAGCGTCTATTCAAGCTGCTGCTGCCTTACTCGGCTCCCTCTCTCTTTTCTGGATTGCGTGTCTCTGTCGCTGTTGCGGGTATCGGTGCCATAGCAGGGGAGTGGGCTGGAGCGCAACAAGGTCTCGGTGTTCTCATGCTAGAGAGCCGTCGCTCAACGGATACTCCTCTGCTATTTGCTGCAATCGCAGCTCTGGTCTGTCTGACATTGGCACTTTATAGCTCTTCATTACTTCTTGAACGCTGGACAGCCAAGGGTCGCTATGCACCTAAACGTCTCTATTTAGCTTTTGCAGTTTTTTGCTTAGCGGGAGCGATAGGGACAGCCTCTTTTCCTGTGAAGCCCACATCTCAAGCGCTCTCTTCTCTTACACCTATTCGTTTGCAGCTCGATTGGTTTCCCAACCCTAACCATGTGCCTCTCTTTGCTGGAATGGCCAAAGGTTTCTTTGCTCAAGAAGGAATCGATCTAAAACTTGTCAAGTTGCACGATCCAGGCGACTCTCTTCCCTTTTTAATGACTAAGCAAAGTGATCTTGCCCTCTTCTACTTAAGAGATAGCTTAATTGCGCAACGCCAAGGGATACCGATTGTTCCCATGGCCGTTTATATTGATCATGCACTGGAAGCCTTAGTGTTTAAAAAATCTCTAGGAATTAAAGATTCTAAAGATCTTCGTGGCAAACGTCTCGGCTATTCTCTAGATGGATGGCAAAGCTCTTTTTTAAGTCAATTAACTCAAAATCTTGGAATCGTTTGGAGCGAGCAGCGGCGAGTTAATTTTGACCTGGTGGCCGCTTTAGGAACCGATCTAGTCGATGTTGTCTCAGGAGCCTACTGGAATATTGAAGGCGCGCATCTAAAGGCGATGGGCATTGAAACCCATTATTTTACTCTGCAAGATTTAGGGGCTCCCGATTATCCCGAGCTTGTGTTGTTGGCTTTATCAGACAATAACCTGCCGCGCGAAAGTCTGCTTCGAGCGTTGAAGAAGAGTTTAGACTTTAGCCGTGAAAGCCCTAAAGAGGCATTTGAACTCTATATCGATGCTAATCCCGATAAAGGGGAGAAGACTCTAGCTTGGGAAAAAGAGGCTTGGTTGCTAACCATTCCCTTGCTCACACAGAATCCTCGGCCAGATTCTGCCTCCTGGAAAGAACTTGAAGATCTATTAAATTGCTGCCAGTGAAATATTTATAATTTTTATTGTGGTTGTGAATTAATGTGCGCTTAGATTATTTTTTTATTGCGTCTCTTAATTCTTTAATTGAGATTAATATGAATAAAATAATTAAATTTGCTTTGTTTGCCATGTTGCTAGTGAGTTTCTCTAGCCAA
>CAZZJE010000478.1:0-1353 GCA_964654295.1 uncultured bacterium
TTAGCCCTCTAGCTTAGTTTCATTTATGTAATCTTTTGCTTTGATTGTCTCATGTTTGCGGGTATTGCTGCTTCCTGGCCAGTAACTAAAGCCTCCACAGCATGTTTGCCGCTCTCTTAATGTTTGAAGAGTCTCTTTGAACGTTTTAATCGATTTTTCAGAATCTGAAGGGAGAGGCGATTTAGCTAATATCAACTGCGCAAATGCACGACTAGTTAGCTGCTCGGTGCATCCATAGGGAAAGCTTTCTAAATAACTCTGAAGGCCATGAATTAATATTAATGGATTAGTTGAAGCAAACGCTTGTAGAGAACGAAATTCGGGATAAAGTTCTCTTAGAGATGAAACTGTTTTCACCTGAGCTCGGTCAGACCCTGAAGTGACAGAGACTCGATAAGGCATTGCTGGTCGAATACTTAACGTCGCCTCTCTTTGGCTTATCCTATCTCCTTGACTTACTATAAAAGTCACTTTAGCTTCGCCTAATTGGTTGCTGACCTTCATAGGAATTTCTAATCTCATCTCTCCAGAAGCAAACTGAAGCGTTTGCTGCTTAGGACAGAGAACTTCTAGGTGAGGTGAAGCTGCGATTGTAAGAAGAGCGGGCGATACGTCGCTATCTTTTTCAAGTGTGTTGTGAATGGCAACTGTAGCAACGATAAGATCGTCTGGGGCTGCAACAGGAGGAGTGCTAGGTTGGATGATAAAGTCGCCTTGAACATCTACATGAGCTTTTGCTGAGCCGACTGCATTTTTTCCTGAGGCAACAGCCATCACACGTAGACTTCCATTAAAGTAATCAGGTACTTGATAATAAACGGTTGAGGGAGTTTTTTGGCTTTCTAAGAGGCCAGACCAAAAGACAACAGATGGCTCCGATTTGCGCTTAAATGGATTCAGATGCATCGCTAAAAGCTGTTGGTAGCCGTCGCCTCCAGTGGTAGATAGCATCGATCTGCCGCTATGCTTGGGTAAAATCAGGTCGGCAATTTGAGAGGTCGTCACTGTCAAAGCCAGCTTGCGAAAGAAATGGGCGAGAGGGCTTGGTGTCTGGTAGTTTGAAAGCTGAAGGATACCTTCGTCGACAGCAAATAGTAGAATTTTAGCTGGTTTGTCCGTGCTAAATTGAATCGGTAGCTTTTCTCCCGGCTGTACTAAAGTGGGAACATCTAAAGTTATCTGAAGCGATTGTTCTTGATGGTGAATGGAAAATGGAACGACTGCATGGCTTAAAGGTGTTTGAAAGATCGCATCGGAATCCCACTCCCTTACTAAGAGAACATTTACATAGCCATTTCCTTGAAAATCAGGTGGGATAACAATTGTTTGAAGAGAATCTGTTGTCTCTGCTTT
>CAZZJE010000479.1:0-1342 GCA_964654295.1 uncultured bacterium
TTACGAAGAGATAAATTTTTTCCCTAGGAAAAAATGCTCAGCGGGAATTGTTGGGTCTCCAGGAACACCTGATTACAAAAAAACTCCACTTGATTTTAGAATCCGAGTGAATGCAGATCTAGTGCTTGTGCATCTTGATCAATTAGAATCTCATGCTTTAAGAATACACAACTCTTTTTCTGTCGCACCTGGGTCTGAAAATACTAGAGTTTGGACGAAATATTCTGTTGATTCAACATACAGTACGTATATAAACATCCAACAAAATTGCTTTGAGCAAATGGTTGAAATGACGCATGCATTCAACGAGTTAAAAAATCAAGTCAATCAATACGTCTCAATTTGGAAAATACAAAATTAATCTTACAATTTTCGAATAATTTTTTAAACATAAAGGCGCAGAGAACAAACATGACTTTCTTTGCGTCTTTGCGTTAAATGCACAGAATTCGAGACCCAAATTTCTTTAAAGCTCACTCTGCAGCTCAACGAGCTCTTGGTGATTATAGCGCCGCTCATCGAGCTCGCCTTCGCGTTTGGCGACATAGACCGCGCAGACAGCGTCGCCCAACACATTCATCTGGAATTTTAAGAGAAGTTTTTATCACAGGTTGTACTGGACATACAACCATGTTGGATTTGCTTGAAAGTAAACGTTCAGCTCCTTAACCAGAGGAATTTCTAGAGCGGCCTATTAGATGAAAGCCCCCGAAAAATCGGGTTGTACCTTACTATCAGGAAGGGTGGCTGCTGAATTGCCTGACGAATTTATAATTTGGCTCCTTAGCAAAGTTCATAAATGAGATAAGCTCATACTAAAAACAACACATTTGTGTTTAAAAATTAAATTTCAGCCTTTATAACTCACCCTTCTAAAAATCTGTTATAGGTCTCTTATGCTTTATTTTGACAATGTCGCCATCTTGCTAGTCATCGCTTTATTTTTTTCTTGGATTTTGCAGGGGCGTATTTTCAGCTTTTTAGAAAAACTAGGATACAAAACGGAAAAAAATATCAGAAGGTCTGCGTTATGGCTAATGTTTTTCACTCTTATTGTTTTAACAAATTACTTTTATCTTGCGTACTTACTACTTTTTCGGTGGCGGTAATCAGCCCCACTCCGGCTTATGGCCAAATGTACATTGGCTTAAATGATGTAGCTTTTGGCATAAACATGGAAAACTTTGTCAAAAAAATCCGGAAATATCGAGAGAGGCGAGATGTCAATAAGCTCTTAGATACAGTCTTAGATATGAAACGAGAAATTGAAGCTTACTCCGGTTTAAGTTGGCTCTTCGATGATTTGCGTGGTGAAAAATTTTTTTAGATAAAACAGTCTATT
>CAZZJE010000480.1:0-1336 GCA_964654295.1 uncultured bacterium
TTCTCAATGAATTGAGGCCTTTTAGCAAGACCCTGGAATCCATAATGAGCCAAAAATTAAATTCTGTCCATTAAAATAGCCGCCTGTTTTTTTATCTTTTAGTTTATGTAACATACCAATTTCAGTTGCATTCTTTGATCGTGCTTTATCCGTATCATCAATCACAAGAACACCATATTTTATGCCGTAGGATGCAATAATATGTTTCACACTCGCTTGCAAAAGAACGTCCCACATAATCTGAGCACGTCTAAACATCCAGCTCATCGTTTTTGTTTTATAATGACCCAGGCCAAAACGTTCGAAACGCGCCCAACAAAAGCTATTTGTTACCAATAAGCCTAATATGACAAACCCTAACCAATAGCACTGTAGTCGTGATAATTGATGATCTGGATTTTTCTGCTTAATAGCCTCATTCACAGCCGATATATAATTTCGAATAAATGGCAAGCTTTCACCTACTAACATAGCATCCCTACCTAAAAATTGTCTATTTGTAATCGATTGGATTGGGAGGTATTTTACATGATTATTGAAAAACTAGAACATCGAGTTTCATGGCAAATCCAGGGGATTTTTCCGTTGTCCATGCGCACGACCAATTTTTCCGAACGGTTATGATGGACAAACGTGTCGCTAGAGAATTTCTAGAAGTTCATTTACCGACTGATCTTTTACAGTGCATGGATTTAAATCATTTGGAGCTGCAACCGAATTCGCACATCAATGCTCTTCGCCAAGAAGCCGTGATGGATGTTTTATACAAAACCCAAATCGCACAACAAGCGGCTTATATTTATTTTATTCTGGAACATCAGAGCACACCGGATCAATGGATGCCATTGAGGATTCTGAAGTACACCTGTAATACGATGGATCAGCATTTGCTAAAGACAGGGGAAAAGTCACTACCTTTTATCTATCCTATTGTGGTGTATCACGGCAAGCAGTCTTATTGCTATTCCAATAACATCAATGACTTAGTGTCTGCCCCCAAAGAACTTGTAGAGAAGTATTTTCTAAAACCATTCCAATTGTTAGATTTAACTCAGATTAAAGATGAGGTGCTCATGCAGCATGCTTGGTCAGGGGTTATGAATCTCGCACTCAAACATATTTTTGCGCGTGATGTGTTACCCTATTTGGAAAACATGTCAGAACTTCTGCGTCGTCTTGACCAAGCCGGAGGTAGGGATTATATTTCTATTATATTGCAGTATCTGATGGAGCGCGGGGAGCTAAGAGATCAGGCAAGTTTTTTTAATATGATTCATACACGTATATCACCTGAAGTGGGGGACACTATTATGAGTTTAGCGGAACAATTGAGAGA
>CAZZJE010000481.1:0-1320 GCA_964654295.1 uncultured bacterium
GATCTCATTATTCTCAATCACGTCTCCAATGAAGAGCTTTTCCAAAAGAGAAAGCAAGAGATGGAGCCCTATAGCAAAGCGCCTTTGGTTGGAGCCCAGCTACAAATTACGGGTATCTTTGACCTGCAAGATCAGCCCGCTCCTCCGTTAGCTGACCGTCCCGTCGCCATGTTCTGTGGCATTGCCCATCCTGACTCCTTTGCCGAAACAATTCAGTCAATAGGTGCGCAAATTGTGGCCCGCTACGATTTTCCTGATCATTTAGGATTTGATCGGGAAGGCTTAATGAACTATGCCACCTCGTGTCAGCGCATGGGTGCTGAATATCTTATATGCACAGAAAAAGATAAAGTTAAAGTCGATCCCTCCTGGCCCCTTCCCCTCCCCTTAGTTTGGGTTAAGATCTCGTTAGAGATCGTTTATGGCCAAGAGCATTGGAGCACATTCACTCAAAAAATTCGCGACGAACTTCTTTATAGGAAATAATAGACTTCTTTAGACAAAAGAAGTTAGTATTGTGAAAATTTCCTTCAAAGTTTTTAATGCAAAAAAATAGTTAGGTGATCCAATGCACGAGAGATCGATGCGGGTTTAAGGAGTCTTGTCCATGCAGCTATGGGTAAAAATTATCATTGCATTAATCCTCGGCGTGATCGTAGGAACGCTGCTAGGCGAGCATGGCAAACTTTTCGAACCCATCGGCACGCTCTTCTTTAAACTGATCAATATGGTGATCGTCCTCCTCGTCCTCTCTTCAATGACAGTTGGAATCACCAATATCCATGACCCAAAAAAACTCGGACGCGTTGGCCTACAAACACTTCTGCTCTACATGACAACGACAGCGATTGCTGTTGCCCTTGGCCTCTTCTTAGGAAAGCTCTTCGAACCAGGCGCAGGATTACACTTGGTTCCTTCGGAAAGTATTGTTTTGAAAGAGACGCCTTCCATCCGTCAGATGCTTCTCGACATCGTCCCGAGCAACCCCATCCACGCTTTAGCAGAAGGGAATGTCTTGCAGATCATCGTCTTCTCTTTCTTTTTAGGCGTTGCGATTAATTTTGCTGGAGAAAAGGGACGGCCGCTGCATCACTTTCTGGAATCGCTAGCAGATACAATGTTTCGGATGACATCCATTATTATGGAGTTCTCTCCCTACGGAGTCTTTGCCATCATGGTCTCCGTCGCTGGCACCTTCGGCCTAGCGGTCTTACTGCCTCTGCTCAAATTCCTCGGTGTCTACTACTTAGCCTGCTTGATCCATGGAGTGGTTGTCTTTTGCGGCATGCTCTACTTCCTAGCTAGGTTAGATCCAATCCA
>CAZZJE010000482.1:0-1317 GCA_964654295.1 uncultured bacterium
AGGGTCGCCATATCCTTGAAGCCTGTTAAGATGAATTTTAGCAAGGCAATTTCCGATTTCATACGCCAATGTTTCCGTGAGATCTGCTGTTTTCAGAAGAGATCCGGGGAGGCATTCCATTAGAATTGCAGCATGCTGATTTAGAGTAGAAGGAAGAGCTTGGATAACCTTTGGTACCGGTAAGATCTCCTTGAAATAGTTGAGGAAATGCAGTTCTCTTAAATAATCATTTTCTCGATCGCAGATTTTCAAAATGAGTTGTTCACCGTTAGCTTTTGTCACTCTATAGACAACAGCAACCATGGCATCTTCATGATCAATTTTGGAAAAAGTAGCTTCTGGAAGGTTCAGAAGCGACTGGTAGTTTTCAAGTAAATGTTTCATCAAAATGTTAATAATTGAGATTTTTTTCTGCTCGTTTTTTGATGTTATCCCATACAAGACGCCATTGTTCTTCCGAGAATTCTGCATTAGAGCTCTCTTTTGGAACGTAATGAAGGCCAAGAAATGGAATATTTAGCTGATCGAGCTCTTGCTGCATGGTTTGCAGGTTTTCTAAGGTATCATCAATTAAAACAACTCTGGCAGGCTTTGAAGCAATGTTTTCTATAAAAGCTTTTAAAACAGCTCCTTTAGAAGCCGTTACATTGGCATACAACACGCCTTGGTCATATAAGGGATATGTGCCTCGAAAAGGAGCAAACTCTGTAAGCTCAATCTTTTTTTCAGGAAGGCAAGAGTTAGTATGGTTAGAAAAATGGATGCCAAGCCGCTCTAGCTCTCTCAGGCGCCAAGCAGGAACTGCGCCTATATCAGATAGTGAGGAAGTATCTATCGCAGTAAAACCAAATACAGTGGCATTTGAGGCTATGAGTTTTTGGATAAGCTGAGGAGATTTTGTTTCTAATAGCTTATTTGGGGCCTCTGTAACCATAAGAGCTGGAACTAACTTTTTTTCATCTACACTAAATTTTTCCAACTCTTCGCGAAACAGCTTCTTGTTTTGCTTGATTACAGCCATTTGAAGCATGGGATGATCGGGAGCTGTCAAGGTGTAGTCAATATCAAAAAGAACCCAGTCAGAATTTTTAAATGGGCTAATGTCTTCTAATAATACATCGGATACCTGATGTATTTCTCTAATTTCTGCTGCGAGGCCGTTTATAAAAAGTAGGCTCATAAGTAAAATGATCGTTCTCATTTCTCTAACTCTTCTGCAGAAACACCGTAAATGTAAAATGGAAACTCACAAACGGCTTGGAATCCTAATTTTGTAACGAGTCCCCAAGCCAAACCCTTAGGCATTAAAATAGCCAT
>CAZZJE010000483.1:0-1305 GCA_964654295.1 uncultured bacterium
TACGGCCGATGGCAAGCGGCCTGATCGCTCTTTCGGCTACATTGTTATCTAACCTAGCATTTGCATGCTGGGTATAATTTTTTAAGTAGGGAATCAATCCACAAAAATAGCCTAAGGCTTCACGCAGTTTGCACTTTGGTAAAATTTTTCCATCTATTAGCCGCGCTTTTACCTTTTGAATGAGCGCATCGATGATTGGGACCTCTTTTTCTTGCCGGATCCTCAGTCTCTCCTCTTCAGAGCGCGTCCAGGCGATCCGTTCAAACATAAAGAGGTAGCGGATTTGCCTTAAAACCCAAGTTCGAAAAGGTGGATCACCCGTTTCTGCTTCAAAGAACTTGCGGCGAATGTGAGCAAAGCAGGGAAACCAGGTAATGATTTTTCGTTCCGCTAACCTCTGATAGGCTGCAAATTTGTCAGAATGAAGGCCGCCTCGATAATCTTGCAGGATATCTAGAACATGCTCGTGGTGTCGGCTCTCACGGAAATTATAGATGCGGTAGGCTGGGTTTGGTCCCTTGCCGCCAACGACGCACCAAATATAAGCTTGTTTGCATTTAATGGCTTCTTGCAGCTTGACAGGGCTCTCATCAATATAGATGTTTTCGCTTTCTAATACCTTTTTAACCATCTCATTGTATAAAGGCTTTAGAGCTTGTCCACAGCGTAAAACCCATTGTGAAAGAAGTTTACGACTGATTTTGACCCCTTTTCTTTCCATAAGCTCACAAATGCGATAAAGAGGCAAATGATCTGCGAATTTTTGGGTAATGATTTCAGCAAGCAAACTATTGTCTGCCTTGCATTTTGGCAATATTGCCTCAGGCAGCTCTGCAATAGCTACTCCCTCTTCTTCTTTTTGGGGATTGGCATATTTTGGACGAATGATCTCTTTGATATAGTAGCTTGCCGGGTGTTGAGCTAATTTGTGAGTGATCTCCTCTCCAATTTTTACTAAAGAAACGCCTGTTTCTTTACACACTTTCTGCTCTTCGGGAAGGTCGATTACAATAGTTTGTACTGGCAGATCAGGAGAAAGGGCTATTTTATCTTGCCCATCACGCTCAGGCTTTTTTCTTGTATGGGCAGCTACGCTCTTTTTTTCTACTTCTTTAACACCTTTAAGCTCTTCAAATCCTGCAAACCAAAGCTGCTGGCCATCGATATCCTTAACAACTCTTTCAGAGCGCTTGCCAAAAATCTGACGTTTAAACCAGGCAAGCTGCTCCTCTAGCTCCAAAATTTTGCTGTCTCTCTTTACAACAGCTTCAACAAGAGAGTCTCGGTCTAAATTTTGGTAAGAAT
>CAZZJE010000484.1:0-1288 GCA_964654295.1 uncultured bacterium
TAAGGCTAAGGCCTTACGGCCTGGCCTAAAATGGTGCCGGCCTCTTCGAGGCCTAACAAAACACTCGGTTACTAAATTTCCTCTGTGTAACTTGAATTTTGCAATTACCTCTATAGATACAGCAGCGATTCCCGCTGGAAAAACCCGAAAGCGAAATTATTGCTTATTGATTAAGCAATATAGTTTTTTACTATCGATTAAACGCTTACTGTTTGCAATCTGCAAAAAGCGTTTTATTAACCCCTAAACAGGCTAATATTTAGTACCTTTAATAAAAAACATTTGATTTAAATTAAAAATTCATTATAATATATACATTTAATTCTTACCCCCGCGATAGCATGACAACTCATGTAGTTTTAGACCGAGCTCTTAATCCTAGCTTTCAGCTCAGCATTAATCCCTCTAATCAAATAGTGGCTATTCCCAGAAGAAAGAGCTGCTGCACGAAGTTAGATCAGGTCAAAAAAGAACGCGAAGCCGTTGAAGCGGCCACCAGGTGGTTAAGCAGCCACAGTCCCACCGATACAAATAGCTATCAAGCCTTTAGAGGCATCTATAAAAAAGCTTCCCAGCATCGAATAGCCATCCACAGACTAACACACGGCTTTATCGGCTGGTTAAAATCCCTTTTCAGAGGCAAAGAGAAGACTGAAGCGCTCAGAAAACTAGAAGCCTCTCTAATTGAGATGCAAAAGACCATGCGAATAGGCAACCATCTTAGCCGCTCCATCACAAGCCAAATCGAAGCCAGCGACCGTTCGATCACTAGCGATATGCTCTTTAAACAAGTGGAAGCCGAAATGCCTGAGGCTGTAGTTTCCCCAAAAGCGCAAGTCACCGCAGCAACCTTTGGTCTCACAGAGCAAAACTCAACGCCTGCAATGCCCTTCTTAATCCAAAGGAACCAATCGGGTTATAATTTCATTTTCCCTCCTGACAACTATCAAAGTGCTCTTACAATTTATCATTGTAATTCTCTCTTAGATCTGCCCCGCCTTGTAAGGGAGCAGCAGAGTCAAAGAATTCTTCAAGCCTGTAATTCATCTCATGTAAGTTTAGATCAGCTGCAGAGATACCCTCGTTCTAGAATAAATAATTTGAATTTAGAACTCTCGCTTCCTACGACATATCAAGCAGATTATCGATTAATCGCAAGCTATCGCAATCCGGTGAATGGACGCATAGAAACAAAAGAACTTATTTTAGATGCCACTCAGACTGAAGACTCTGTCAAAAGCTGGGCAACAGAGCTGATCCGTGAGAATCAAGCCCGCCTAGCTGAAAT
>CAZZJE010000485.1:0-1282 GCA_964654295.1 uncultured bacterium
CCACGGATCAAATTTATAAGCAAAGGCATCAACTAGCAGCTTTGTCAGCTCGGGATGTCGGCAGAGTCCCTCTTCAATATTTTCTGGTGTATAGAGATAGGCATCAATATGAACAAGACATTGATGCACAAAATTAGCGGCAGCACGCAGGAATGGGCCATATGCACTTGGTACTATACCCGGTGCAATGAGTCGCTCTTCAAACAGATCAAATGCCGCAAAATATTTAACTGTCATCAGCTCCCTTTGAAAACTAATTAAATCAGCGACATCCCATGCCGCTTGCCCATTAATTCCATGCAGGGAGAGTACTAACACTAAAACAGAATCTTTGCTGTAAGGGTTAATATAGGTGGCGTTGACACGCTTCATTACCAGCCCATAGCGCTGGATTACTTTGGCAACGCGGTATAGAAAATGATGCTTTGGAGTATTTCTCCAACCTATTACTATTTGGATAGAATCGCTTCCGGTCTCTTCCCAATCCTCGTTGTAACGAATCTCATATTGGCAACCATCCCGTGTTTTAGCTCGAAAGAACATATCTAAAGCTAAAGCCAAAAGATCGGTTGGAATCGAACGAACAAAGCGGCTGTTCATTCCATGGATTAAATCGTCATAATCTTCGTCGGTAACTTTTGGATTGCGCTGCTTAACAAGGGCCCTAAAGCGCTCTTTAGCTTCATTGGAAAGAGGCTCTTCTTCCGGACTGTCTTCCGCCCGCGTGAACATGATCACAGCAATCCGAAGGTGTGCTTTAATTCCAGGAAAAGGAAGCGGTTCAGTCGAGACAAAGGTTTGGTAATTCTTGATACCGTAGTTAGCATAGTTTTTTAAAATTTTAAGGTCTGCATCAGGACTTTCCAAAGCCATCACGATGACAGCCCCTTTCAAGTCGATTGTGGAGTAGTAGCGTTGCAGGGGAAATCGCATGAGGTTGTGAGCGACAAGCATGACGTTGCTCTCTTCTACCTCTTCAAAGAAGCGTGTTGGCATCGATTGCTCTAACCAAACATAGTGCTCTTGTAGTTTAAGGCTTTCTTCTTGAATAACTTGCAGTAATTGCTCGCGATTAGCCTTGGGACGCTTGGCTGAATTCATAAGTGCTCCTTAAGTTCACACTCAATACTATTAGTATTTAAAATTTAGATTATAATAGCAAGAAGGTGCACGTTCGCTCTATAAGGAAAATAGATGACTTGATTTGTAAATGTTTTATGAGAGCGCTCAGTCGGTAGTAAAAAACTATATTGCACGACTCATTCTAAGTTTTTGAATGCTC
>CAZZJE010000486.1:0-1277 GCA_964654295.1 uncultured bacterium
TGGGCCTCATAAGACAACAATTTTGCAATTACCTCTAAAGCCTACGCTACATCTTTTAAAAAAAAGATTGCAAGGTTGTTGATTTCGCTTAGAATAAAAATCGATACGACAGAAGGAATGCATGATGAAAGATGAAAATTTCCCGACAAAAACACGGTTAGAAAGCGATAGCATGGGAACGGTCGAAGTACCCTCCCACCACTATTATGGTGCGCAGACCGCTCGCTCTCTAGAGCACTTTGACATTGCCCATGACCGCATGTCTGAATCTCTCATCAAAGCTTTTGCAATCCTTAAAAAAGCATCTGCTCTTGTCAATCATGAGTTAGGCAAACTTCCTAAAGAGAAAAGTGATCTAATCATCCAAGCCGCTGATGAGATCATTACAGGTAAGCTATCTGACCACTTTCCTCTACGAATCTGGCAGACAGGCAGTGGCACACAAACGAATATGAATGTCAACGAGGTAATCTCTAACCGGGCTATAGAGATTGCAGGGGGTGTCATCGGTAGTAAGAACCCTATCCATCCTAATGACCATGTCAACATGTCTCAATCTTCTAACGACACCTTTCCAACAGCGATGCATATTGCTGCTGTCGAAGAGATGACCCATGAGCTGCTTCCGGCCGTCCAAAGATTGCGAGACGCTCTTGCTGAAAAAGTGGAGGCCTTTAAAGACATCGTCAAAATTGGTCGCACACACCTCATGGATGCTGTCCCGTTGACTTTAGGTCAGGAATTTTCAGGCTATGTTGCCCAGATTGAACAAGATATCGAACGCATCCAGCAAACCCTTCCTCGCCTCTACGAACTCGCAATTGGCGGTACAGCTGTCGGAACAGGGTTGAATACACATCCCGAATTTGCTAAACGCGCAGCTGCTAAAATTGCGGAGTTAACAGGATTGCCCTTCTGCTCGGCACCTAACAAGTTTGCTGCCATGGCAGCCCACGATGCCATCGTCTTTGCCAGTGGAGCGCTCCGTACACTCGCCTGCTCTCTAATGAAAATTGCCAATGATATCCGTTGGATGGGATCGGGACCCCGTTGTGGGCTGTATGAGCTCATTTTGCCGGAAAACGAGCCGGGATCCTCTATTATGCCTGGAAAAGTTAACCCGACTCAATGTGAAGCCCTAACGATGATTGCGACTCAGGTCATCGGAAACGATGTCACAATTGCCATTGCCGGATCACAAGGAAATTTTGAATTAAATGTGTTTAAACCCGTCATTATTCATAACTTTCTCCATTCAAACATGCTTTTAAGCCATG
>CAZZJE010000487.1:0-1268 GCA_964654295.1 uncultured bacterium
AATCAATATGGATCTGACTATTTTGTACAGGCTAGCAATACTTATCAGGTTGCAGTCCGAGAGATTGAGAATCAAAGCCATCAATTAAATGATCACACCTTGGGCGATTATGTTTGCCATACCAAATCATTACACTCTTATGATGTTCTTATACCTACACAATCTAAATATAAAGATTTTATTGCGGCACAAGTTGTAAATCCCTTAGCAAAGGGCAATGAATGTGGCCAAGGCTTCGATGGATACGAGCCTTTTCAAGAAAAAATGGTAGAAGATTTTCTTCAAGCGGCAGAGGATCTAATACTTAATCCGATCACTCCCATACAAGACAGTGACAGCCTTGCATTTCCTATAGGCATGCAGCTCTATAAAAGTGGCCACACCATGTTCATGGAAATTAATAAGGTCAATGAGAATCAGTTGGAAGTTGTTTTCTTTAACACAGCTGGAGGATGTCTTCATCAATCAGCTGGAAAAAATAAAATTCGAGCGATTAAATACACTTTAACAAACGAACAATTTTCTGATCCAACACGTAAAGACTCTATCCGAAATTTGATGCAATTTCTAAGAAGAGAAAATCAGGGAAACATTCAAAAAGAAAATAACAAACTCATGCGTGAGTTTTATCGCCTTTTAGATTTAGCTTTTGGATTACAAGAACCTAACGCCGAAAAAATTTCTAATAAAAGTCATGGAAGAAGTTATAGACACCAAGTCGGAGGAAATTGTTCTGCTAAAAGCACTTCTGTTTGGGCTCATAATAAATTCAAAGAAAGCACTCAAAAAAATCAAATTAATAAGAGCGATTATTACAAATTTAAAATTGCTTTACTTACCAGCGATAAATATCGACTACATAACAGTCAGAGCAATCTAAAAGGGATCAGAATGAAAGTTTTTTTCAAATGTTTTAGATTCCTCAATAATTTTTATATCCGAGCAGAGAAAAGAGACCGCTGGATTTTAACTTGGATCATTCGCAGCCTTTTCATGTATACGACAAAAAATGAGAAGCGGCTTAAGCTAGAATTAACAAGGTCAATCGACCGAAAAATTAAAATTTGCCAAACAAAGATCGCGTCCTTAGATAAATCAGTTGCTCCTGTAGCCTAAGGCAAGAACAAAATGGGTTTGTCCGAACGCCTGCTGGCTTGCATAAAATGGCTGAGATTATTGGTGGCTTAGGCCTAATTCTACAATCTCTTCAGGAATTGTCGCGGGAGCGACAAAGCTCTCAAATGTACTTAAACGTAGCGTAGGCTTTA
>CAZZJE010000488.1:0-1255 GCA_964654295.1 uncultured bacterium
GCTTATCCGTTTTACTTTAGAGAGAGTGTTCGATTCTAGAACTGAGTGGCAGCTACCTCATATACGTCAGGTATTCTTTTCCACTTATTTTAAATCTGGCTTTTACAAAGATTTATCGAATAGAGAGTTTAATCTTTTTCAGACAATCCTCTTTTTTTCTCTTTGCCCAAAGGATCTGCTAGAAACAGAGCTTGCAAACCATGACTTAACTCATTTAGCTTTTTTAACACTTAACCATCCCGACTTAAAAGAGGCCTTTTATAAAGTGTGCCAATTTTTAGAAAAGAGGGGAGAAAACATCAACAAGTCCGACAAATTTCTTCTTAATATAGCCAATGAACAGCCTGCGCACACACTCAATTTTTTAATTCAGATTCTCTCAAATGAGCCCTTAATTCCAAACCAAACACAAGTTAATTTTGCAGCAATAAACCACCACAATGGACCGTTAATGCACCGAAATGGGCATGATAAGGAGAGCTTCATTTCCAATTTAGACATGGTCATTAGATTATCAACAAAGGCCACTCACTATCGACGAAAAGATGTGACTTTTATACCAGAACTGGCCCAAATACGCTCTTTCTATCAACAAGTCCGAACTAATATTTCTCCTTTTATTTTGAAGCATCTGGCTGGATTAGTGTCCGAATCTAAATGTCATGAAATTAAGCAAGTCCTTGAAAAATGGGATAAATTCCTGAACAATGAAAGCCCCGTTACCGATTTATGGCCCCTTAATGAATCCCCTCTAAGGCTTCCCATCTACCGAAATTTATTTTCTAGCATCCAACAAGCGTTAATAAATCCCGCTAGTTTTCAAACATTTCTACTCACTCAACTCCCCTACTCTCGCATTGGCAGCCTATTTGGGCTTCTCAGTTACCATGGCTTGCTATCAGAGGAACTGGTACAATCTTTAATCAATTTCTATCAGCCAATGTCTGAGAGTGACATGCAAAAGCATTCATTTCCCATTATCATGTTTGCTGTTTCGGCTTACAGATCGCCTGATAAGAAGATTCATCATGAGATTGCGGCCTTCTTAGAAAAGCTACCTGAATGGCTACGTTGTGATATCATGAAGAAGATCAACCAATCCTCATCTGTCGCCTAATCAAGCCTCTTTAAACGCTCTAAAGCCGATCCGTTCATGCCATTTTTCTAAATAGAGATAAATAACCGGTGTTAAAAAGAGTGTGATGAGCTGAGACAAGATTAACCCCCCGCAGATGACCAGTCCCAAAGGCTGCAG
>CAZZJE010000489.1:0-1242 GCA_964654295.1 uncultured bacterium
AGAACATCAAGCAGAGGTAAAAATTTGTCCTTGCTGTGGTAAAAAGAACCAGGGGGCATTTCCATAGGGAGTAAATGCATTTACCCACTACGGAGAGCGTGTCAAAGGCTCTTGCCGCCTATTTCCTGCATCAACACCTCATTCCCTTCGAAAGGATAGCGCAAATGTTTGAAGACCTGTTTAACATTCCGCTATCACCGGGGACATGTGCAAACATGTCCCTTACCTACTAAAATCAGTCTCAAACGCTTATTTTGTAGATACTTAACTGGCGGCTTTCTGGCCACCTTCGGCCCATTCACGAATATGTTTTTGAATGTTTTTATGTCCCGCTATCTCTGAATTTTCAAACAGAGGATCGAGATCATTATGGGCAACCATACCAGCCATTTTTCTCTCTCTACGAGGCATTTCCTTATCCATTTCTTCGCCTGTTTTCTCATAATGGATAGTGTCATGGCCCTGCTCAATAGGAGTTTTAGATTTATTTAAAATTTTCAGAACTTTTCCTAAACGACCTCTACGCCTCATGATAGAGTCTCCATGTGCTGTGACAACGACTACTTTATTAGCGACTTTATGCTGTTTGAGCGTTTTGGCTGCATTTAAATTTCCAATTCCTAGAATTTTAATTGCAACTCTAGAGATCGGAGCCAGAAGCCTTCCAGCAAATCCTCCCACTACACCGGATAGAGAGGAAAAAGAGTGGTAGTTAACAAGCATTCCAACTTTATCATCTTTTAATACTTTCTCTTTTACAAGCTCTCCCAATCCAACCGTCGTGATTCCACCGCCAAGCGAGTGACCAATCACTGCAATGTTATTTGGATGCCCTCCTACAAGAGCATTTACTTGATTGAAAACGCCTTTGAAAGCGTCTACTGCATCCCCGGCATCCTTCTCTTTACCCATACTATAACCGACGCCAGGACCGTTATACATGACAACATTAACCCCATATTTATCAGCAATCCTTCTCGCCTCCAAAACGTGACCTTCAAAAAAAGCACCGTTTCCTCCTACTAAAATCAATGTGCGATTTTGCCAAGGTTGTCCCTTCTCTGGTTTTTCTTTTGGGTAAAAAACTGCTCCATCGATTTGATCATAATTAGAGGTGTAAAAATTAAGACGCTTGGCGCGACCTAGAGTTAATTCTCTTTTGAAATCTTCTTGTCCAGCAGCGTAGCCAGAAATTATTTCTTCGGGGAATGACTGCTTATATTTCTGTTTTAAAGCCTTATG
>CAZZJE010000490.1:0-1242 GCA_964654295.1 uncultured bacterium
TACTTATGGATCAATATGAATCTGAATCCGCTTTATATCCTATTGAAATTGCAGATGATGCCTCCTTATACTCTTTTTTATCTGATATGATCGCCGATATAAAAAGACTTCTTACTTATGAAAAGCTTTCTGTTCATGACTACCATCATCTAAAAAAATCGTGCCGAGAGATTTCCGTTCTATTTGATTATATGGCTCAGAGAGCTAAGTGGAAGGAGAGAGGCTTTTTTATTTACAGTACAACGGCTGAAGCCTTTTTACAGGTCAATGAATCCTTAGCTAAAGCTCATGACGCATACATTTACCAGCTGATGCATGGCAAGCTAAGCGGCTCCGAAGATTTTTTTATTCAAACACCGTCCAAAACTGCTTATCAAATCGATTGGTATTTCAATCATTTAGGGATTGCTCCGCCTGTTTTTTCGTTTGAAATCCAAGAAAAACCAACCTGGTGGATGATCAATTGGGCTAAAAGATGGTATGAGTCGCATTATTACTACCTGCATAAAAATGAAACATTCATTAAAGTCTTAGATGCTATCCAAAAAGACCTTTTCGATTGCCAACAAGCAGATCATACGGATGTTTTAGCTCTGATGAAAAGAGTAAAGAGGGATGCTGAGCTTTCTAAAAACGCGCTACTTCTTTTAGATATCCGCCATGAAGTTCCCGAAGAGATTGCGGACTATCTCGCCCAAATCGAACAGCTGATTACATGTGCTGAAAATGGCAGCCAGGCCTCTCCTGAAGCTATTGCCAAATTTAGAGAATGGTCCTCTCACGCTGCAGTCCCTACTTTTGCTTTAGAAAACTGGAAATGCAGCGATCGCGATAGCTTTCAAGCTATTCTGAAAAGCTACATGGAGGATCTTTTGGATATTCAAATCGGAGCCTGCTTATCGCTTAATAGAGCAAAAGAGATCAAAGAGCATGTCCAAGCAATCCAAGACCTGATGTATCTCTATAAACGAAATGGCTTAATAAGAAGAGAAGATGACCTACCAACCGTCTGCTACGATCTAATCGAAGAGCATGCCATGCAGCTAGTTGAAGAATTAGAAGCTAGGATGATTTCTACTTCTGAGGTGACGATCTCTTCTGAAATGGCCTTACACGCTAAAGTAATCTTCTCAAAGGTTGCTTTTGATTTTTAAAAAGCGCAGCCAAAATAAGCGCTTGAGACTGCTTTTGGAGTGCGGCGACTTGTCGCCGCTTTTTGCTCATCTCGACTTGTCGAGATGT
>CAZZJE010000491.1:0-1235 GCA_964654295.1 uncultured bacterium
CGGAAGTTCACCCCAAAAGTCAAAAACGATCGACATCTAAATAGCTGAATTTTAGCTATTTAGATGTCGATCGTGTCTTGTGTCTAGTGACTACGTTGATGATAGTTTCCTTTATGTCAATTGAAGGCAAATGCAAAGCCTTTAATAAATTAGCCGCAACCTCACCAGGCTTCGAAACTGTATTTAATGTAACATTGTCTGAGCACTTTATATAAATATGGCATATTTGCGACAAAACTCTTAAACCCTCTTGAACAGTTAAATCTATACCTTTCCAAGCTTCCCTAAGTTCTCTTACAATCATATGTGCAAGCATAGTGATAAATAAATGCCCTTTTGTACTTTCCTCAGTCCTAACGTAGATAGGCCTAATTTCTAAGAAATCTGTCTTAAAAGTTCTAAAATCTTCTTCAACATATTTTAAATCTTTATACCGATCATAGATCTCTTGATCTGTCACTTGCTCTTCAGTTAATAAAGTTGTCCAAACATAACATCCATCATATTGAGCTCTCAAAGCCAATCTATCTTCATCTACACTTAAAATGAGCTGACGTTTACTTATGGAAACAGAAGCCCATTCAAAAATGCAAAGCTTCTTTAAATACTTCTTGATTCTCCTTTTAGACGCAAAAGCCGAGGTCTTAGCCTGATTCCTTAAACGCTCGTTTTCCTTATCTACATGTTTTTGTGCTGTATCCAATCGCTCTTGTCTCTGACGTTTAGTTTCTTGAGCTCGGCCTGGATTGCGTCTGTAAATGTATCTTGTCCCCTCAATAACAACTGACTGAAGTTCTTTTTTAAAGTTAGTAAGACTTAAATGTTTCTTTGATATTAATGAATTTATTTCCGGAAGAGTTAAAGCTGTAATATAATTAAAATCATACTCATTGGTAAGAAGCTTTTGCTTATTTCGAATCATCCCTCTATCACCAATAATGATGATATTTTTACAGTTAAATCTTTTACTTAGCTTCTCAAGTTGATTTTGAAAGGTTTGTGTGTCTTGCGTGTTTCCCGGAAAGGCTTCAACAGAAATTGGTTGGCCATTATTTATGGTTAAGAGACCAATTACTATTTGCTTTTTCCTTTTTTTCTTATCCCTATTATGGCCATAAGCAGCTAGAACATTGTTTTTTCCTTCAAAATAAGAACTCGTGACATCATACCAGTAAAATTGTTCTGAATGATTACTAAAGTTAAAAAGGAAGTCTTCAATTGAACTTTGATTTTGA
>CAZZJE010000492.1:0-1231 GCA_964654295.1 uncultured bacterium
TACTTTCCGCACATTTTTTTAAAGCATCATTGTCGCTTTGAAGCGCTTCTTCGAACGCTTTCTCAATCTCTTCAAATGTATTTTTGAATGGAAGAAGCTTTGCAAAAAGATGCAAGCCCCCTTGCTTAAGATATTGATTATCGCTTGCAAAAGCTTGTTTTGCTAATTTATATCCGCGTTTTATGCCTATGTCTTTTTTAAAAAGAGTCTCGAATAGGCCTAAGACGCTGTAGAAAATCAGAAACTCTTTTTTATTCAAATAAGTCAGGTGGCAGATTTCGTCTAAGGTTTCTTCATATCCAAGACCTGACTTTATAAGCTTTTCATAAAGTCTAAAGCCAGTATTTCTAATTGAAAAATTTTCGCTTGAACAAGCTTTTTTAGCTGCATTCTTGGCAGTATCAAACCCTAAACCTGATGCGAAAAGCCTTTCATATAAGTCAATCCCTCTACAAGCGATCATTAAATCACTTGATAGTATAGCAGAAGCTGCTGCATCACAGGCTTGTTGATGACCCAGTTTAAGCTTAAATAACTGATCAAAAACCCAAAGAGCTAATTGTTGAGAAGAACAGTCACCCAAGACACCTTTTTTGGCGCTATTTGCGGCTGTTACATATCCTTTTCCTTTAGCAAATAGCTTTTCGTACAGCATTTTCGTGGCATTCATTTTTAGGTTATCATTGCTTAATAAAAAATCTGCAGCTGTTTTTTCTGCCCATTCAAGACTGAAGCCCTTTTCAAATAGCTGATCGATAAGATAGGTTATATCATTGGAAGTCAAAAAAACACTGTTATCGCTTTGGAACAGTTTTTGTAGTACACCTTCTACTTCAGAATAAAGATTTTGACTTAAAAAAGCTTTGCATAACCTGGAAGCTAATATAAAATTCCATGTGTCGGTTTTTTTAAGCAAATTTTCCATGTAAGGAGATGCAAGATCGATCGCCAAGCCTTTTTCGACTAAAGTAGCCAAGACTCTTGCTGAATGCTCAGACCTATCTTGCAAATCAATTCCATTTTTAACGGCTTGTATTGCCATAGGATGCTTTTTGCCTTGTGTAATCGATCGGCAATATAATCCAGCTACAGTAATATCAATTTCTGAGCCCGCATGTAAAAATGTTGCTTCTGCTTCTTGAATAATTTTAAAAGATTTTTCGAAATGTTTTTTGAAAAAATGGCTCTTCGATGATTTGCGTGGTGAAAAATTTTTTTAGATAAAACAGTC
>CAZZJE010000493.1:0-1226 GCA_964654295.1 uncultured bacterium
TTTTGCTCATCTCGACTTGTCGAGATGTTTATATGCCGTATATGATTAACTGCCTCTATTAACGCGCCTCGACAAGTCGCCGCACTCAAAAGCAGTTTCAAGCGCTTATTTTGTATGCAGCTCTTCTATTTTAAAAAAGATTGTCATTCGCTCGCTATTAGATTAATTTATTGATAGAGCGAAACGAGGTAAAGATGAATCAGCAGCTCTCCGATATAGAGCTTCAAATTTTACAAACAATTAAAGATCAACAAGCTAACTTAGAACAGACGCTTGTGCGTTGGAGTCATTGCAATAGTGGCTCGCATCATCAGGCAGGATTACTCGAGATGAGTCAGCTATTAGAAGAGGCTTTTTGCTGTTTTGATACGAAGATCGAGCGCATCGCATTACCGACTGCTCCCCTGCTGCGTTTACGCAAGCATCCGACTGCGCCTATTCAAATTTTGTTGGGCGGACATTACGACACAGTTTTTGATTCTAGTCACCCCTTTCAGACTACAACTCGTCTGACAGAGAGCCGCCTGCAAGGCCCTGGTGTGGCCGATATGAAGGGTGGGCTGCTGGTTTTATTGACAGCGTTAAAAGCGTTGGAGCAGAGCCCTTGGTCTGGAGAGGTTGGTTGGCAGATTCTATTGAATCCTGACGAGGAGATAGGATCTGTTAGATCGCGGCCTTATTGGATCGAAGCGGCGAAAGAGGTGCAGTTGGCACTTTTATTTGAACCCTCTCTACCTGACGGCAGCCTCGTTTCTACACGAAAAGGATCATGGACATGGCGAACACACTCTCAAGGCCTAAGAGCGCATGCTGGGCGGGCGATAGAGAGCGGACGCAATGCCATTGTGCCCTTATTGAAGTTTTTATTAGAGATCCAGCAGCTGCATAACTCCAAAAGTGAAACTAGCGTGAACATTGGTCAAATTCAAGGCGGGGAAGCGCCCAACGTTGTGCCTGATTCGGCTTGGGCTAGAGTGAATATCAGAGTCCCCTCGATACAGCAGATGCAGAAAATTCAATCAGAAGTCAAAGAGCTGATAGAGAAGCAGCTGCATCAGCAGGCCGAGCTGAAGTTGCATGAAGAGTCCTACCGTCCTCCCAAAGAGTGGAGCAGTTCCTTAGAAGCTCTTTTTCAAGCTTTTGCGGCATGTGGCCACTTGCTAAACACCTCTCTATCGATGCATCCAAGTGGTGGCGTCTGTGATGGCAATTTTATCGCTGCTGCA
>CAZZJE010000494.1:0-1181 GCA_964654295.1 uncultured bacterium
TCCTGATAGAGAACTGAGCATTAAGGGAATTGCAATGGCGAGAAGCTGGCGAATGCTGCCTTGAGGATACGCGGTTAAAGACATAAAACTCTCAATTTAGAAAAAAACTTTACAAAAAATTTAACATAAAACTATTCTTAATGGCAATTAAAATTTATAATTTGTTAATGTTTAGGTTTTTATAAAATAAGTTTTTATTAATATAATTTAATCATTGTAAAAATGAAATAAAAGTTATTAAATTGTTTCTGGAGGTTGATTCAACTAATAGTCTAAAAAGTCACATTTAATGAGTCGAAGTATGGACGGTCTATTGAGTGTTACGCGAGTTGATTCTATTAGACTCTATGGTCAGCAGCCTGGGTCAGTTGTTTTGTTACATGGTGGTCCCGGAGCTCCGGGAGAGATGGCACCTGTTGCCAGAGAAATTTCAGAGTTATCAGGGACTTTGGAACCCCTTTTAACAGCCTATTCGATAGAAGGACAGCTGCAAGAGCTTTTGCAACTATTAACTCACTATGCCACTTCTTCCGTTATCTTAGTAGGATGGTCTTGGGGAGCGATGCTTGCCTATCTCTTTGCCTCACGCTACCCTGCTCTTGTCAAAAAGCTCGTTTTGCTGAGTAGCGCTGTTTTTGAAGAGAAATATGCTCAAACAATTATGAAAAATCGATTGAATCGCCTTGATGAGAGGGAGGGAGTCGAATTTCAACATCTTCTCGATGCATTGAGCGATCGCGCTTGCTTAGACAAAAATAAGGTCTTTGCGAAGCTGGGAGATTTGATTTTTAAAGCGGACTCTTTTAATCCACTGCCGGAGGATCGAGAGCTCTTGGCTTGCCAATACGATGTCTATCAGAGCGTCTGGCAAGAGGCTCGTGAACTTAGGCAGAGTAAGCGTCTGCTAGAGCTTGGAAAGCAGATTCAATGTCCGGTTGTTGCAATCCATGGCGACTATGACCCCCATCCTTTTGAGGGGATATATGAGCCTTTATTAAAGGTTTTAAGCGACTTTAGGTGGATCTCACTGGAGCATTGTGGTCACCATCCTTGGCTTGAAAGTCAGGCTAAGGAGCGGTTTTATGAGGTTTTGCGGCGGGAGTTGCTGGGGTAAGTTGTTATTTTTTTGTGAGCGTTCAGTCGGTAGTAAAAAATATAGGGTACATCACTGTTCGTCTAAA
>CAZZJE010000495.1:0-1142 GCA_964654295.1 uncultured bacterium
TCATCCAATTGACGAGGTGGAAACCCAGTCCTTTAGGTCTGGGAGGAAACCTCGCTCCTTTTCAAGTTGCTTTAATTCCTTGTGTATTAAATAATTTTTGCCATGGAAACACGAACGATTTGTTGTAAGCTGATTACGATAAGAGCTATAGCAGATGCTCTTAAAGAGACGAGCGAGTTTTTCGCTGCTGCTTGCAACTATATTCTTAAGATAGCGATTGAACACAAAACTCATCACGCAATCAAGCTGCATAAACTCTGCTATGCAGAAGTTCGTAAACTCTTTAACCTTTCTGCTAACCTTACAGTGAGAGCAATTCGAAGAGTTTCTGCTTGCATGACGAAATTGAAAGGGAAACGTAAGCGTCCAAAAGAGTTTAAACCAAAAAGCATTGACTATGATGCTCGAATTTTTTCTTACCGAGAGGCTAATGAAAGCGTTTCTTTGACGACAAAAAAAGGCAGAGTCCATATTCCTTTGCTTTTGGGAAAGTATCAAAGAAAGGTGCTTGAGGGCAAAAGTTTGACTTCTGCCACTGTCATTAACAAAAAAGGCGTTTGGTATATCCATCTCGTTTACGAGATCGATTCCGTTGCTTGTCAGGGAACTAAAGTGATGGGAGTCGACCTTGGACTCAACAATATTGCAACAACCTCTACTGGGTTGATGATTAAAGGAAAATCGAGGCAAGAGTTTAAGCAAAAAAGAGCAAACATTCGAGCAAGCTTGCAATCTAAAGGCAAGCCAAGCACAAAAAAAATTCTTAAAAGACTCTCTGGTTACGAAAACCGAAGAATCAGACACGAAAACCATCTTATTTCTAAAGAACTTGTCGAAGAAGCCAAAAGGCACAATTGCAAAACGATTCGCATGGAACAGCTTAAGGACATCCGCGACAAGACAAAGAGTTGGAACAAACATCTTAACCGCATGGTGGCAGGCTGGAGCTTTTACCAGCTGCAGCAATTTGTGACCTACAAAGCTGCAGCTTTTGGTATCTCTGTTGAGTTGGTTAATTCTGCCTATACAAGCCAAACGTGTCACCATTGCTTAAAGTTAGGCTCTCGAAATGGAGAGCGTTTTAACTGTTTAACCTGTGGCGAGCAACATGCCGATGCGAATGCATCGCATGTAATCGCCTT
>CAZZJE010000496.1:0-1136 GCA_964654295.1 uncultured bacterium
GCTTTAGGCACCCATATTGGTAAGATTTATATGTGCATTGGGCCTCATAAGACAATAATTTTGCAATTATCTCTTTAGCCTGCGCTTGTTCTACAGGCTTTAGCCTGTAGTTTTTTTTCTATTAAAGATTATTCAAATCTTAATTTGCTCTTAACGGCTTTCCTTCATATCCTAGAAGCATCATTAACAGATAGTCAAAGAAAACAAGACGAAATAAAAATCGATTCTTTGTTTACTGATTAATCTGAAATGGCTTACTATTTTCAACTGCAACAGTGCCCTGATCTCAAAAATAAGAGGTGTAGTAAATGCTCGGGAAACTAACTAAATCACTATTAAAAAAAGAGTGGTTATTTGCTTTAATTGCTTGTGGAGTTTTGGCGTCTAGCTCCTTAACTGCCCAGGAATCCTCCGAAAATCTACGTCCAGAGCTTGGCAGCCGGGCACTCTCTTTCACAGAGATGGCATCACGTGCTGATCAGAGAGGATTGGAGGATGCATCTGAAGAGGAGGTTGCATCAGAAGAAGATACATCTGATCAACTGATTCCTGTTCGTATTGCCTATGAAAAGCGCGATTTGTCCGATCAAGCAGAAGATCTCTTTGTTGCCGAACCTCAAGAGGAGCATGGCACAACTTTAGCTGCCCGTGCTGCTTTAAGAGCCAAGGCGGTCTACTACACAACGCACTCGGGTGTCTATCGTAATCCAAATTTCGTATGGAGTGATGGTAGCCGTGTTGAATTAGACGACGGCTCTGTCTGGTATGTCTCCGTATTCGATCGTGCATTGACACTTAACTGGTGGACTAATGACACAATTTTGATCATGCCAACGAAATATGATAGCCTCTACCAATATAAGTTGGTTAACCAGCAGACTGGTGCTTATGTGCGTGTTAACCTAGAAAAAGCTCCTTATTACAACGGCGCTTATACCTACTTTATTACGGCAATTGATTACTTTGCTGGAAAGGTGTGGCTGAACGATGGAACAGTCTGGTCAACAGCTTTCTCTGATAGCTCTTACACTGACCTCTGGCTTCCAAATGACACTGTCATCATGGGAATCAATGATGGTTCTCTCTGGGATCTATACCCAAACATCTTGATTAACATCAGCACGCTGGAATACTCC
>CAZZJE010000497.1:0-1135 GCA_964654295.1 uncultured bacterium
GGGCCTCATAAGACAACAATTTTGCAATTACCTCTTTAGCCTGCGCTTGTTTTTGTCGGCTTTAGCCGACAAATTAAAGAGAGAGTATGTTAAAATTTATTTAGAAAGGCCTGCTTTATGACCGTACAAATCGAAGAGCTTTCTGAAGGTGTCATCCATCTTATCATGACAAGGCCAGAGGCACTCAATGCTCTCAATAGTGAAACGCTTAAAGAGCTCAGCCAGCTGCTATATGCAATTGGAGAGTCGCCTCAAATTAAGGCTGTGATCCTATCCGGATCAGGAGAAAAAGCCTTTTCCGCCGGAGCAGATATTAAAGAGATGTCTCGCTTGTCTTCCCAAGAGGCCCTGCTGTTTTGTGAAACTGGCCAAAGGGTAACTCAGCAGCTGTCGCAAAGTTCATTCATCACAATCGCAGCGGTACATGGATATGCCTTAGGAGGCGGATTTGAGATGGCTCTAGCGTGCGACTGGATGTTTGCTACAAAGCCGTCTCGCTTTAGCTTGCCAGAAGTAGTCTTGGGGATTATCCCAGGATTTGGCGGAACCCAGCTTCTAGCACGCCGAAGCAACTCTGCTTTAGCCCTAGAACTGTTGGCCACAGGCCGCTCGCTCTCTGCAGAGGAGGCTTTGCAAAAAGGAATTGTCAACACGCTCTTTTCAACGAAAGAGGAGCTCTTTAAGCATGTCCAAGAGGTGGCTCATACAATTGCTAAGCAGCCAGCTTTTGCTCTGCAGCAAGCTAAAAAAGCTGTCAAAGAGGGACTGGGAGGTACGATCGAACTAGGCCTTGAACTCGAGCGCAACTGCTGTGCCCTCTGCTTTGGTCCAGAACAGCAGGCTCGGATGCGTGCATTTATTCAGAAAAAAGGATAAGCCTCATGCAAGTTGAAGAAGCATTAGAGTCCGTTGCAATCATTGGTGCAGCTGGAAAGATGGGCCGCGGCATCGCTGCTCTCCTTATACAGGAGATGGCGCAGCTAAAGATGAAACAGCCCGAAAAAATTTATCGGCTTGTTCTGATCGACAGCGATGTCAAACGTTTTGGTGAGCTGCGGCGCTACCTTAAGCAGCAGCTAATTAAAGAGGCTGAGCGTCAGATTGTTGCTCTCAGGCAAGCCTATGCCTCGCAAGA
>CAZZJE010000498.1:0-1135 GCA_964654295.1 uncultured bacterium
TAATGTACTGGCTTACAGCTTGGTCATTATACGTGACTTGTGTTCCCCTCTTAGGTACATGTTCACGGGTAGTAAAAAACTAGAAGCCTAAACCTGAGCTAGTCAAAGGCGCGGGTTCCCCTGCATAGAAAGCTTTGATGGCTTTGACGATAAAACCTAAGATATTATCGCAAGACCTTTTGAGTGTTTCTGCTATTGTACTAATTCGTTCTACAAAGCGCTGACCCCGATCGCTACGAGTTCCGTAGCTTTTTTTTCTCCAGAGCACAAGTTTACGCAGATCTCTTTCTGCTAGATTATTGGTAGGGTCAACATTTGTAAAATCGCTAAATGCCCAAAGTTTATGCATTTCTTCAAGCAAGCGGTCGCATAATCCAGATAACTCATCGCTTCCATTTGCCAATCCATCAACTAAATGTTCTTCCAGGCGTTTTTTTTGATGCCTAAAACGGGCGTCACGAGACCTTAGAGAAATTGTGTTTTCCCTGAATTCTCTCTGACTTTTACAAATTTGTCTTAGCTCCTTTTCAAGAGCCTTACCTATTTCACTATCGGGGCCATCGCGTTCTGCATATTTCCGAAAATCTCGAATAAGATGTGCTAAACAGTATTGATGAGGTTGCTCAAGATGTGTATAAGCTGAATATCTATCTGTTACCACGGGTGCTTGTGCTAGATTTCCTGCAAACCGTTGAAAAGCTTCTTTGCTTCGATTTGCATCTATTCTGAAACAGACAGCCTTGGATGTACTAGCTACCCAAGCATAATGGTTTTTTCCTCTATTACGCCAAGAGGTTTCATCAAAATGTTTGGGAAAGATGCTTCTCATAACATGGTGGTGGATGCGTTCGTAAATCTCGTTAATTGCATTAGCGACTCTTTCTTCTACGTTGATAATCGAACCTTCCGAAACCCTCACGCCGTATAAATCCCGAATAAGTAGCATGGCATCGCGTTTTGCTAAGTGGAAGACACCTGTCAAAGCGGCTATCAACCCCATTAAACGAGGACCAAATACAGAGTTGGGCACGCCATTTGGGAGATTTGCAAAGAATTGTTCTCCACATGAATCACAGGCATATTTTGTACAGTTAAAATGAGTGGTAACAGCTTTGACTTCTGGCAGTTCTGCTTG
>CAZZJE010000499.1:0-1125 GCA_964654295.1 uncultured bacterium
TAATAGACTGTTTTATCTAAAAAAATTTTTCACCACGCAAATCATCGAAGAGCCGTTTTTAGCTCACTCATAATATTGTTAATGTCTTCTAAATGAGCTCTTCGATCAATGAGTAACTGAGCAATGCTTTTTTTAATTGAGGATTATCTTTGGGTAAAGGTTGAACATTTTCAAGATTCAAACTTGCTTTAGAATCAATGGTTAAGCTGATAGATGCCAATCCACTCATAGAAACCTCAAGTATAAAATTAAAATTAAATATTAACGACCCGTTTTTGCTATTTAACATCGAGTTTCCATGCATTCAAGATTTAATTTGTTTCAATCACATCTCGATTTAGCTCATCAGCTATGGTTTAAGTTGTTAAAATCAGAGGATTACGTTGTTGTCGACGCCACTTGTGGCAATGGACAAGATACACTTCTCCTGGCAAAACTTTTTATTACGGCAGACTCCGGCTGGCTATATGCTTGCGATATCCAAGCGGCAGCCATTGAAAAGACAAAAAAGCGATTAGCTGATGAGCTGGATTCAAAAATAGTTGAACGCATCACTCTCGAGCAGCGTTCCCACGTAACTTTTCCGAATGAGTTGAAGCAAAAGAGGCCTAAGCTATTTGTCTATAATTTAGGCTATCTACCTGGAAGCGACAAAACGCAGACGACACGCTGTGATACAACGCGTGAGAGCTTGCTACAAGCTTGTGAATTGGTTGATGAGGGTGGTTTGATCAGTGTCACCTGCTATCCGGGCCATCCTGAAGGAGCGAGAGAGGAGGCGATGCTCACCGAATGGTGCCAGCAGCTCTCTCCCAAAGAGTGGAGTTGTAGCTGGACGCGCTGGATCAATCGTAAGGCCTCTCCCAGCCTGTTGCTAATTCAAAAGGCTAAGCATCGTTTTTAGCTACGCAATAGCGTTTGAGACTGCTTTTTGGAGTGCGGCGACTTGTCGCCGCTTTTTTGCTCGCCTCGACTTGTCGAGGCGTTAATAGGGCAGTTAATCATATACGGCATATAAACATCTCGACAAGTCGAGATGAGCAAAAAGCGGCGACAAGTCACCGCACTCGAAATAGCTTTAGACGCCCATATAGGTAAGATTTAGAGGTATTGTGCCTGCCCGTT
>CAZZJE010000500.1:0-1124 GCA_964654295.1 uncultured bacterium
TATAAAGTCTTCTAATGTTCAATATCATGTTATGCAACCTAAACACGCCTGGGATAAAGTATTAAAACTCAGTGGGGATGTAGATGAGGATTTTAAAAAAGTAGCTCTTCTTCTCGAGAAGGAATCTATTTTTTCAAAAGAATGCTTCTTAAGATCCAATGAGTTTGCTCAAGGAAAAATTATAAGGTCTGACTATCAGAAAATAATAAGTGGCCAAAAAGTTCAAGCTGTATTTGAAACTTATGTAGAAACAAATCAAACCTTTTTGCAAGACGCCTGGGTAGTAACAAAATGAATTCTTTGCCCTATTTGGAATTAAAACAAAAATCTAAGAATTATGCTCCATCAGATTTAGCGATTGAGCTTGGGTTTGTAGAGGCTCTAAACCTAGCTCATCAGATGCTTATCAACGAAGAGTGGGATGAGTCTTTGCAGGAATATGCTACAAATCTTTTGGAAGAAATAAGAAAAAAATATCCAGAAAAATGGAATTCAAATTGGAAATATGATGCGTTTCTAGGGTATGCTTATCATATAATTTTAAAATATGATGAAAGATATCTCTTTTATAAAAGTGCTTTTGATAAAGTGTATCCACCCCCACCTCAATTACTAGTAGCTCTAGCGGGTTGTTGCTGGGCTCCTGGAAAACCTCCTATAACGGAAAAAGAAGCTATATCACTTGTTAAACAAGCTATACAAATCGCGCCATATATTGAGGCAATTGAGCTATTAAGAGGTCTATATAAGTCTATCGACAATGTTGAGGAGCAGCAACATTGGGAAAAAGTCTTAGAAAATATTAAAAATATAGGTCCTCATCTCCCTTCACTAGATCAAATCTCCGATAATTGAAAGAACAAAATGCCGCCTAAAAACAGACCGAAAAGCCTAAATAAGGAAGAGGAAGAATCCGTTCTCTCTTTTGGCTACCAAAAGTTTTTAGAAGATGTAAAAGCTCGTGTTCAGACTTCTCAACTTAGAGCTGCCATTCAGGCTAATTCTGAGCTCATTATGCTTTATTGGAGCATTGGAGAGGATATTGCAAAGAAACAAGATTGAGAGTAATCGTTCAGCTCCTTACCCAGAGGGCTCTGGGAAGCATCTACAAATAACCAGAGCCA
>CAZZJE010000501.1:0-1090 GCA_964654295.1 uncultured bacterium
TAAACCACATGCTCCACTGCTTGTGCGGGTCCCCGTCAATTCTTTTGAGTTTCACTCTTGCGAGCGTACTCCCCAGGCGGTATACTTAACGCGTTCGCTACGACACAGTCGGGGTTGAGTCCGACTACATCTAGTATACATCGTTTACGGCAAGGACTACCAGGGTATCTAATCCTGTTTGCTCCCCTTGCTTTCGCGCCTCAGTGTCAGGAGTAAGCTAGAAAACCGCTTTCGCCACAGGTGTTCTTCCACATATCTACGCATTTCACCGCTACATGTGGAATTCCGTTTTCCCCGCCTACCCTCAAGAAGTGCAGTTTCAAATGCTGTTCCGGGGTTGAGCCCCGGGATTTCACATCTGACTTGCACTCCCACCTACGCGCCCTTTACGCCCAATAAATCCGATTAATGCTTGCACCCTCCGTATTACCGCAGCTGCTGGCACGGAGTTAGCCGGTGCTTCTTTACCTGGTACCCTCAAATTAGTGAACTATTCGCTCACCTCTCTTGTTCCCAGGCGAAAGAGCTTTACAACCCGAAGGCCTTCATCGCTCACACGGCGTCGCTTCGTCAGGCATTGCGCCCATTGCGAAAGATTCTCGACTGCAGCCTCCCGTAGGAGTCTGGGCAGTGTCTCAGTCCCAGTGTTGGCGGTCAATCTCTCAACCCGCCTAGACGTCTTAGCCTTGGTGCGCCTTTACCACACCAACTAGCTGATATCCCATGGGCCTCTCCTTAACCGCGAGGTCTTTCGATCCCCCACTTTCATGCTTAAAAGATCCCTTTTAAGCACCTCATTCGGTATTAGCGATCGTTTCCAATCGTTATCCCCAGGTTAAGGGCAAGTTACCCATGTATTACTAACCCTTCCGCCACTAAACTAGTAGCAAGCTACTAGTTTCGTTCGACTCGCATGCCTCATCCACGCCGCCAGCATTCAATCTGAACCAAGATCAAATTCTCACAGAACATTAAATCAAGAAAATTTGACGTTCATTAATTATCATTAACGTTACGTAAGACCTTAGGCTTTAACACCTAACTTCTCACGCACAAGCTCTTCGTTTGTGTATGCACATTGCCTTTCTCT
>CAZZJE010000502.1:0-1059 GCA_964654295.1 uncultured bacterium
TGGCTTTAGAAGATGCCGCCAACACGCATCCTGTAGTCAATTTCAGCGGCTATGGTATCCCTTGCCTAATTTCCGAAGAAGGGCAAAGCCCCATCAAGGATCTTGTGAGCAAAATCGATAACACACATCATTTAGCAGTCTGCGTACAATCGGGCGTCATTAACCTCTGGGACATTTCTAAAGCCAATATAGCCGATTACACGAGCAAAGGATTTGTCATCCACCCAGCCAAAATCCTGCATTCATTCTCGCCTAAAAAACTGGCTAGGAAGTCCGTTAAAGTAGAAATTGCGAAAGAAGTTCAAGACTTGTTATTCCAGCTCTGCACAGAAAAAACGCACCTGGAAGGCTTAAAGAATCACGAATGGCTCAAACAATTTGCCATAAAACAGCAAGCCTTAACCCAAGAAATGGAGAAGACTTCCTTCTCAGAAAGAGCGATTCAACCGATTCTTGATGCATCTAACGAGCTTATCAGCAAAATCAACGCTACATTCCACGAACTTTCGACGTGTTTTCAGCAAAATAATGAAAAACGCCTGCATCCTCTCTTTTTTGCTAAGACCTTAGAAACACTTTTCTTCAGCAATAAAGGGTCCAACGGGCAGTACTCGATCGCGAATATGGGATCGCACTTTGCGGCTGCTGAAGAACAGCTTGCCTATCAACGGGAGCTCAAATATCCAGCCCACTTTATCCATGAACTGATGTATGGCTTCGAGTGTCCTGTGCCGCATATATTTGAAGAGTGGAAAAAATTTTTGCTCGAACTAGAACCTCTTGCAAAAGATTTTTCTGAGTTCAAACATGCTCTCACCTCTCTCAAAGAGAGCGGCGTTATGCCCTGGTTTATGACGATTGTTTTCCCTGAATTCGCCCATCTTCCACCGCTAGAAAGAATGCGCTCAATTACACAGATGCTGCCTGAATCGGAAATACCGCTTGTGAATGACCTTTTGGAACAAAAAAACAACCTACAGATGCTTCTGCAGCAGACCAATACGTTCCAAGACCCTAAAACGTTTAAACAAGCCTTTGAAAACCTCAAACAAGTTTTGG
>CAZZJE010000503.1:0-1059 GCA_964654295.1 uncultured bacterium
TGGCTTTAGAAGATGCCGCCAACACGCATCCTGTAGTCAATTTCAGCGGCTATGGCATACCTTGCTTAATTTCTGAAGAGGGGCAAAGTCCCGTCAAAGAGCTTGTGAGCAAAATCGATGACACGCATCATTTCGCCGTCTGCGTACAATCGGGCGCCATTAACCTATGGGATATTTCTAAAGCCAATATCGCAGATTATACGAGCAAAGGATTTGTCATACACCCAGCCAAAATCCTGCATTCATTCTCGCCTAAAAAACTGGCTAGAAAATCATTTAAAGTAGAAATTGCGAAAGAAGTTCAAGACTTGTTATTCCAGCTCTGCACAGAAAAAACGCACCTGGAAGGCTTAAAGAATCACGAATGGCTCAAACAATTTGCCAAAAGACAGCAAGCCTTAACCCAAGAAATGGAGCAGACTCCCTTCTCAGAAAGAGCAATTCAACCGATTCTTGAGGCATCCAATGAGCTTATCAGCAAAATCCACGCTACATTCAACGAACTTTCGGCGTGTTTTCAGCAAAATAATGAAAAGCGCTTGCATCCCCTCTTTTTTGCTAAGACCTTAGAAACACTCTTTTTCAGCAATAAAGGGTCCAACGGGCAGTACTCGATCGTGAGTATGGAATCGCACTTTGCGGCTGCTGAAGAGCAGCTTGCCTATCAGCGGGAGCTCAAATATCCAGCCCAATTTATCCATGAACTGATGTATGGCTTTGAGTGTCCTGTGCCGCATATATTTGAAGAGTGGAAAAAATTTCTGCTCGAATTAGAACCTCTTGCAAAAGATTTTTCTGAGTTCAAACATGCTCTCAGCTATCTCAAAGAGAGCGGTGTTATGCCCTGGTTTATGATGATTGTTTTCCCTGAATCCGCCCATCTTCCACCGTTGGAAAGAATGCGCTCAATTACACAGATGCTGCCACAATCGGAAATACCGCTTGTGAATGATCTTTTGGAACAAAAAAACAACCTACAAATGCTTTTGAAGCAGACAGATGCATTCCAAGACCCTAAAACGTTTAAACAAGCCTTTGAAAACCTCAAACAAGTTTTGG
>CAZZJE010000504.1:0-1033 GCA_964654295.1 uncultured bacterium
AGCAGGATAACTCATCTTTTCTTTGCAGTCTACCGCAACTTGATGTCATTTCGATTGGTTTATCGTCCCTATTTGGTCCACCCTTGGTCCACGGAATCCCAATATTTCTTCTTGCTGAATATATGCTCATTTAGGCATAATAATATTAGAGAGAAAAAGGACAGCTAATGAAACGACTTTTCTGGATTGGATCGAGCCGCGCAGACCTCAAGCAATTTCCCGATGAAGTTCAAGACGAAATGGGTCATGGCTTATATCTTGCGCAAATGGGAGATAGGCACAACCATGCGAAAACGCTTAGTGGATTAGACAACGCCAAAGTGATCGAGCTTCGTGAAAACGACAGATCAGGAACCTATCGAGTGATTTACACAGTTGAAATGGCTGAATTCATTTTTGTACTGCATGCCTTTCAGAAAAAATCAAAGAGCGGCATAGCCACGCCAAAACAAGAAATTGATTTGGTTAAACGTCGCTTAAAAGATGCAGAAGCTCTCTACAAAGAATTAAAAGGAGAAAAGTAGTTATGAAAAAAAAGATCGTATACGAAGAAAGCTCCGGAAACGTATTTGCTGATTTAGGGATTGAAAATCCCGAAGAGGCTTTAGCAAAATCCGAGCTAGCTCGTCAAATTGCCAAGCTTATTAAGAAGAAAAAACTCACACAAAAACGAGCAGCTGAAATTTTAGGAATCGACCAACCCAAAATCTCCGCTTTGATTCGAGGTAGATTAAGAAGTTTTTCACTGGAACGTCTAATTCGTTTTCTAAACGAATTAGGACAAGATGTCAACATCATGATCAGCCCTGCACAGTCTACTGAAAGAGGCAGTACCTGGATAGTCGAATCTCATTCAAATACTCGTATAGCTGCTTTAGGAAGATAAAAATGAATGAAAACAGATCTCAAGTAGATAAGTTAATTGTAGCTAGAACGATTTTTCAGTTGGTAAACACACTTTCAAATTTTGTGACTATTCAGCAGTGTAAAAGAAATTAATTCAACTGCAGACGATAGGTAAGTCAAAATCATC